>JAYUWD010000367.1:0-11479 GCA_043753735.1 Gemmatimonadaceae bacterium | reverse complement strand
TACAACGGGTCCGAGTGGCTGGGCCAGTCCCTCGCAGAGCTGGAAAGTTTCATCCTTGGCCAGCCACACCGCACCGAGTTGTTGCTGGTTGACGACTGCAGCGATGCCGCGACCGCGAAGATCCTCGCTGACTTTGTTGCGACCCGCGGGTGGGTGCGCTTGCTTCGGAATGATCAGAACCGTGGAAAGGGGTTCGCCGTCGCTCGCGGGATGCTCGCGGCGCGCGGTCGCTACCGGATTTTTACGGACGCCGATCTGGCCTATCCGGTATGCCAAATACGGCGAGTGCTCGCGGCGCTTGAGACGGGGGCAGACATTGCGGTGGCGAACAGGGTGCACCCGGAGTCGCGGTACACCATGAGTCCATCGTTCTTCAATTATTTGTTTTCGCGGCACGTCATGAGTCGAATCTTCAATCGGATCGTGCAGATGTCGGTTTTGCCTGGCGTGCATGACACACAGGCGGGGTTAAAGGGGTTCTCTGCTCAAGCGGCGAAAGCCGTATTCCCACGGGTGACGATCGAGCGCTTTGGCTTCGACATTGAGCTCCTGGTCGTCGCGCGAGCACACGGATTGCGGGTGGTGGAAACTCCGGTGCTGTTTCGGTACGACAACGAACCCTCCACTGTGCGCTTCTCATCTGACGTTCTGATGATGCTCCGCGACCTCGGACTGATCCTGCGCAACCGTCGACGTGGGCTTTATGCGCCGATGGTGGAGGTTACGACGTCGAGTCACCGACCCGCGGCGCGGGCACTGGCGCCCGCCGGCTGAGGCTCTTGCAACGCTCTCAGGTGCTCATCATCAATGCGGACGACCTTGGGTTCACTGATGGTGTCACGCGTGGCATTGGCGAGGCTTACCGGGCAGGGACGCTCACGTCGGCGTCACTGATGGTGAACACCGCAGGTTTTGTCGGCGCGCTTGACCTCATCCGCTGTTCGGAAGGCTTGGGCGTTGGTCTGCACATCAACCTCACCGTGGGGCGACCTGTCGCTCCTTTAGCGCGAGTTCAATCGCTGATCGACCAACGCACGCTTCGCTTTCGATCGCTCGCGCAAGTTGCCGGTCGTGCATTCATTGCGACGTTGTCAGCGTCAGAAGTGCGGATCGAGGTCGAAGCACAGTTTGCCCGCGCGTGCGATGCCGGTGTGTTGCTCACGCATGTCGACGGACATCAGCATGTGCATCTCCTGCCGGGGATCGCGCCAATCGTGCGTGAGGTCGCGCAACGATTCGGCGTCCCGTTCATTCGCCAACCTGTAGAGTCTCTCACGCATCGCCCATGGCGGATTCGCGCCACTCTCGTGAAGGGGGCGCTGAAGTTGGCACATCGTCGATCGGGTGGCAGTGCGATCGCGCCGGTGTCACAGCTGCGGGGGATTTCGCTGCAAGGCGGTGGGGCCTTTGATGATCGTTTGCATGCCGATCTCCTGCGATTGCCGGAGGGAGTGACCGAGATGATCGTCCATCCAGGGCACGTGGATCGCGAGCTGGAGGCAATCGATGACTATTTGCTGCCAAGGGAAATCGAACTCCGCGCGCTTACACATCCCGACCTGGCACCGTTCCTTCGATCGCTCCCATTGCGACTGGCGAACTTCGCCACGCGCTGACGCCGCCCACAGCACGCCAGATATCCACTTGCATCGCGATCCATGCGAGTGAAGACACGACGGCCTTGAGTCGCCATTCGTGATAGTACCCGACGCGCCATGCTCGAGGAACCAGATCAGTGCCACCCAAGGACCCGATCAGGACAGTCGCGAATACCAGCGAGTCGCGCCACCGAGCGCGCGGGAGGATGCTCCACCAAATCCCGATCCCCGCGAATGCGATCACGTAACTCGGTGACTCCGCCTGATGATTGAAGATCGTGGCAAACACCAGCAGCGTCGCCAGCAGCAGGCGTCGAATGTCCGAGTCATTCCATCGTTTGGCGGCAACCACGCAAGTCGCCCCAATCCAGGCAACGCCAAATAGTTGGATGGGCCAGTGAGCGAGTGGTCGACCAAGCGCGTGCTCGACCGCGCCACCGAGCCACAGCATCCCGATCTCGGCATGGTCTCGCGTTTCGACGACAAGCCACGACCTGTACTGCGTGGCGAGCGTCTCGAAGGGCGTGACAAGCAATGGCAACCCGAGCAGAAACGCACCCGCTGCGATGGACCACCCAAGGTGTCGCCATCGTCCCCCGTTCAAAAGCCCGAATACACCGGCAGCTGCGGGGAAAAGCTTGATGCTGGCGCCAACGGCGATTGCACCCGCCCCACGCGCACGCTGGCCGCGCTCTGAGGCGATCAGCGCTGAAATCATGAGTGCCGCGACGAGACCATTGCTCTGGGCGTTCTGTATCGATCCGAGCGCCTCAAAAAAGCAGACGGCAAGCGCCATCGATGCAGCCCGCGCCGGGAGCAGTATGGCGAGTGCAACGCAGAGTGAGATCGCGTTCGTTGCGTTCCAGATCAGTACGCCGGCACCGATCGGAACGGCCGCAAACGGTGCGAACAACAAAGCCCATGTTGGGGAGTATTTGTACAAGTCAAAGTGTTCGGCCGGATACGCCGCGTAGAGATCCCGCCCTGCTAAAAGGTGAAAAAAGCTGCTCCGAAATATCAGAAAGTTGTTGATCTGTAGTCCCGACACGAGGCGTTGGACCGTCGCAACAAATCCCACGCCGACATGCATCATCACGGCAAGCAGGAGCGGTTGAGTGACGCGCTTGCGTGGTTGGTTTGCGGAATCGCGAAGGTAGTCGCTATTCACGCGCGTCGAAGCTCGCGCGCAGGGCATTGAGAATCACCGCGACGTCGATCGCTTCCTGAGTCAACGCCCCCGCGATGGGCGTGAGGTGGCCGGTGGCCGCAACTGCCATCCCGATCAGACTCAGGCCGAGTCCAACACCGATGCTCTGCCGGGCAATGCGCAGTGAACGTCGACCGATTGCGATAGCTTCGATCACACGGGACGGATCGTCGATCAGCAACACGACGTCGGCGGCTTCGGCGACCACACCGCCGCCATGACCCGCCAGCGCAACGCCCACCGTTGCTGCACTCAACGCCGGTGCGTCGTTGGTGCCGTCGCCCACCATCAGTACGCGACGTCCACTTTTCTCCAGTGCACGAACGCGGTTGACCTTGTCCTCGGGGGAGAGATTGCCGGCAAAGGTCTTGATCCCGACGGCACCTGCGACCTTTGCCACGTTCTCGGTTTTGTCGCCCGATAGCAGCTGCGTATCGCGAATGCCAAGATGGTCGAGCGATGCAAAGAACGGGGCGAGATCAGCGCGAAGTTCGTCCGCGAATTCGATACGTCCAACCGCCCCTGACGACGTCCCGATGTACGCGCGCAACCCATCGGCCTCGGCATCGAGCGCCGAGATGCGTGACGCGAGAGTTGGCATCGTTTCGCGCACGTAGTCCGCCGAGCCTACTGCAACAACATCGCCATCCACCGTTCCGCGTACGCCGCTTCCGGGTTTTTCGACAAGCGACGTTGCCATAACGCGCACGTCATGATTCTGTCGGCTTGCGGCATCCACGATCACTCGCGCGAGCAGATGTCCCGACCCCTGCTCGACGGCGGCGGCGAGCCGCAACAATTTGGCCGCGGCGGCCGCTACGTCGCCCGAGTGCTCATCGGAGATAATCTGGCGCATGCTGGGCTGGCCGATCGTCAGCGTCCCCGTCTTGTCGAAGACCGCGGTCGTGACGCTGGCGAGTGCCTCGAGCGCACCACCGTTGCGCACGATGATGGAGCGTCGGGCTGCGCGATTGATCCCGCCAATGATCGCCACGGGCGCGGCGAGAATCAGTGGACACGGCGTGGCGACGACGAGCACGGCAAGCACGCGCGTCCAATCGTGGGACACCAGCCATGCTGTCGCGCAGGCGGCGATCGTGAGGGGGGTGAACCAGACGGCCCACTTGTCCGCTGTGCGTTGCAATGGACTTTTGGATGCCTGCGCGCTGCGCACCAATTCAACGATCTTTGCGTATTGGCTTTCCTGCGACGAGCGAATGGCGTTGACCGTCAGCGCGCCTTCCTGATTCGCACTGCCTGACATGAGCGACGATCCAGGCACGGCGCGCACCGGAATCGCTTCGCCCGTGAGACGTGCCGTGTCGAGGTGCGACGTGCCTTGAATCACCGTGCAGTCGCAGGGCACGAGCTCACCGGGACGCACCAGCAGTTGGTCGCCCGGTGCGATCTCGGTCGCCGCGATATCCACGACGCTCCCATTCGCGACGCGGTGGGCGAGTCGGGGTGCGTCAGCTTCAAGCGCTTGCACCGCGCTGCTGGCGCGCGCGACGGCGTACGCTTCCAGTGCTTCGCCACCGGTTTGCATGAGCACCACCACCAGACCGGCGAGCGGCTGGCCCAATGCAATTGCGCCAACAATGGCGAGCATGGCGACGACATCAGACGCGAAATTGCCGCGCAGCATTTCACGAAAGGTGCGCCACGCCACCGGCATCCCGCAGATGACAAGGCCCACGAACCAGATGCGGTCGCGCCAGGCGGCCCCGGCCGGAAATAGTACGCACATCGTTCCCGCCACAAGGAAGAGCAGGGCGAGGAGTGGTAACCGTGGGACGGCGGCCAGACGCATGGCTAGTAACCTACCAGCGAGACGTGCTATTCTGTGCAGTCATGACCGACTTCACTTCGCACTTACATCTGCCGTCGCATTCGCACGCCGCACTGTCGGCGATCGTCGACATCTCCGCCGACGCGATCATAGCGCTCGATGACGACTTTCGCATCGTGCGTTTCAATCGTGGTGCGGAGCAGATTTTCGGATGGCAGGAATCGGAAATGCTGGGCCAGCCGCTCGATCGACTGCTGCCGATGGGCACACGCGCGATACATCGCGGACATATGCGGACTTTTGCGGAGGGTCCCAAGGAGGCGCGTCGCATGGCTGATCGTCGCGAGATCGCGGGGCTCCGCCGTTCAGGTGAAGAGTTTCCCGCGGAAGCATCGATCGCGCGCGTGACGATTGCCGGCGAGCGCACGTTCATGGTTACGCTGCGCGATGTCAGCGAGCGGCGCCGCACCGAAGATCGCCAGCGTTTGCTCGTCACGGCCGGATGGGTGTTGGCGGCATCGCTGGATCTCGAGTCGACGATGGCAACGGTCGCCGAGTTGCCGGTACCGCTGTTGGGCGAATGGAGCATGCTCGAGCTGCTCACGCCCGACGGAAGTATCCGGCGCGCGGCCGCGACGCACATGAACCCGATGCGACACGAGATCACCGCGGGGTTGATGTCACGCTCGGCGCGCCCGATCCCGGCCGATCCACCGGCGGCAAGCGGCAGTCGCGCCGCTCATGAGTCAGAAGCCCAGCGCATCACGGATATCCCGATGTGGTTGAGTGCCAACTTCACGGATGCCTCTGAACGTGCGCGTGCAGAATCGCTGGGCGCTGCGGCGGTATTGCTGGTGCCACTGCGCGCCGGTGGCCGTGCGGTTGGTGTGTTGCATCTCGTTCGCGCGCGCGTCGGCGCACCGCATGTCGCGGAAGAGGTGCAGGTTGCTGATCAATACGCCGCGCTCGCCGCGCTCGCGCTCGTGAATGCACGACTGTACCAGGAATCACGTCGCGCGGTGCGCGAACGCGAAGAGATGCTGGCCATCGTGTCGCACGATCTGCGCAATCCAGTCAACGCAATCGTGATGCTTACCGGCGCCGCACTGAGTCGCGACGCCGACGATCCGCGTCCACTGATGGAACGTGACCAGGTGGAGTCGATCCGCGCCGCAGCCCGTCACGCCGATGGACTCATTCAGGATTTGCAGGATGTTTCGCGCATTTCGTCGGGGCGTCTGCGTGTCGAGCAGCGACCCGTAGAGCTGATCGAAGTTGCCGAAGAAGCGGCGGACCTGTTCGAATCCGTGATGGAGGATGCGACGATTCGATTTGTGCGCGACTTCGACGCCTCGACGCCGACCGTCACGGCCGATCGCCGTCGCATCGTGCAAGTGCTCTCAAATCTGCTGGGCAATGCCGTGCGATTTACGCCCGAGGGCGGCGTCGTGACGTTGTCAGTGCGGGCATTGAACGCGTCGACGGTGCGAATCGCCGTTCGCGACACGGGGCCGGGGATTGCCTCGGATGATCTTCCGCGCCTGTTCGAGCGCTACTGGCAGGCACCGCGCCTGTTGCGCGCGGGCTCCGGACTTGGACTTTTCATCGCCAAGGGCATCGTCGATGCCCACGGCGGGGAGATCGGCGTCGACTCCACGGTCGGTGCCGGAAGCGAATTCTGGTTCACACTGCCGGCGGTGGTGTAGCGAAAGCGCACACCGATGCTGCGATCACGATGCGCCGCCGCGCACTGTTACGTGAAGAGCCGCGTACGTGCTGCCTCGGACAGGGCCACAACCCCGGGGTGCACCAGTTTTCGCTCGACGCTGATGGCGTAGAAACGTTCACGCACTTCCGGCAATCGACCGACAACGCGCACGCCGTACTGTCGACGGATCTGCGCCTCGACAACGGTGGGGGCGGCAAAAAGCCCCATCCCTTCCTGCCCGAACACCTGCAACAGCGCGACGTCTTCAACCTCGCAACTGATCTGAGGGTGAATGTCATTCGCGATGCACCACGCGTCGAATGCGCGGCGGAGTGCGGTGTTTTCCGTCTGCAGGACAAAGGGCGCGCCGCTGAGGGACTGGGGAAAGTTGCGGCGGTAGCGCTTGGCCAACGACTCTTCGCCAAAGATTGTCACGCCGCATTCACCCAGCAGGTGGTTGAAGGTGCGGACCGGTGAGGAGGGCGAGACCGGAGCGTCGGCAAGCACGACGTCGAGGGCATGCGCGGCGAGATCCGCGACCAATCGGTCGGTCTTGTCGATGCGACAGATGAGCCGAAATCGCGGAGAGAAGGCAAGTGCCGGCTGCAGCAAGCGCCAAGTGGTGAGTTTGGGCAGAGAGTCTGAAATACCAACCACTAGTCGTGTCGGTACTGCACCGCCGCCACGCGCGAGTGCCTGCGTCAGCTCCCGCCCCGTCCGAAACATCTCGTCGGCATACCGATAAACGAGTTGCCCCGTATCGGTGAGCACCAACGTGCGGCCGCGCCGCTCGAAAAGTTGCGCACCAATGGATTGTTCGAGCGTCTTGATCTGCGTGCTGATCGTGGGCTGCGTCAGATGCAGAATTTCTGTGGCGCGCGTGATCGACCCTTCGCGCGCCACAACCCAAAAATAGAGGAGATGCTGGTAGTTGAGCGTGTTGAGCGTGAGTGAAGCCATGCGATCGAAGCTATGCGGCGGCCTAACGCGGTGTAAGCGACACCGGTTTGACCAGCCCCGTCTCCAGATCGTAGGTGCCCCCTGCGATCAACAGCGTTCCGTCGGCGATCCGCTTTGCAATCACCGGGGACGCCTCGCTCAGAATTTCCGCCTGAATCTGCACGTTCCGATCGATGGCCAGTGCGAGGTCGCCACCCGACTCCTTGGCAGCGCGGCGAATATGCTGATACAACGTCGAGATCTGCCCCGGCACCGCGTCTCCCTTGAGCGTCGCCGATACAGCCCCACATTTCGAATGTCCAAGCACGTACAGCACCTGCGCGCCGAGTACTTCGACGCCGAATTCCAGACTGCCAATGATCGCCGGGTCGGCAACATTGCCCGCAATGCGAGTGACAAACACATCGCCAAACCCTTGATCAAAAACGATCTCCACCGGAACCCTCGAGTCGGCGCACCCCAGGAATGCGGCGAATGGCTTCTGTCCGGCCGCCACTTCCTTGAGCCGTTCCATGTTGCGGTGGGGCGCCATCATCTTGCCCGCTGCAAACCTCGCATTGCCTTTGTACAGCGCCTCGAGTGCTTCAGCCGGAGTGCCTGGCATCGGTAGTGGTTCATCGTCGCTATGCAGGGGATGCTGCCCGAGCGCCTGCAACGTCGGAGCCTCATCGGCGTGCAGAGTACCGGCCAGTCCGATGGATGCCAGCGCACCAGCCCCGATGACCCCGAACGACTTGAGCGCGTCGCGGCGTGAATGGAGTTGTAGCTTTTCACACATCAGGCACCTTCCGTTGTCGAGGTTAGATACTTCTCGCTACGTACGATTTGCACGTCGGTTGTGTAGGCAATGACTTCGTAATCCACGAAGTAGTGCGCGGCCAGATGAGTCACCAACTGGTCAGCAAGCTCTCGCGGCACGATCGTTTCGATACGGACATTCTCGCCTGGAATTTCGGCCGCATGGATACCGCGCGATCCTTCGCCGCGGCCGTAGGTGACCGTCCACCCCGACGCACCAAGCCGCCGAATCTCCTGTGTGAGTCGCACTTCGAGCACCGGCTCGGCGATGATGGTGACCAGCGTAAAAGGATGGGTACGCATCTAATCACGAGCTCCTGTCAGGCCAGTGCCTGAGCGAAACGGAAGTAGAGGGGAATGCCGATGAGGATGTTGAATGGGAAGGTGATGGCGAGTGACGCCGTGAGTGACAGCGTCGGGTTGGCCTCGGGGAGCGTGACACGCACCGCAGGTGGGGCGGCGATGTAACTCGCGCTCGCCGCCATGGTGCCCAGTACCGTGCAACCGCCAACAGACAGTCCCGCCCAATGCCCAAGCGCGACGCCGATGGCACCGTGCAAGATCGGTACGATGATGCCAAACGCGAGGAGAAACGGCCCGACTTTCTTCAAATCCCCCAACCGCGCCCCAGCGATGATCCCCATCTCGAGAATGAAGAGCATGAGCACTCCGCGAAACGGCGTATCGAAAAACGGGCTGACCACCTTCCATCCCGACTCGCCCATCAGAAAGCCGACAACAAGGCCACCAAGCAGCAGGATCATGGTGCGCGCCGTCAGCACCTCGTGGAGCACGTGCGCGATCTTCGCGCCGCCCGTTCCCCCCGCACTGGCTAGCGTCCGTGCACGGCTCACCGCGCCGATGGCCAGCGCGATGTGAATGCCCGGGCTTTCGAGCAACGCCAGCAACGTGGGCATGAATCCTTCGGCGGGCGCGCCAACGCGCTGCACGAATTGTTGCGCGGCAATGAAGGTCACCGCGCTGACCGAACCGTAGTGCGCCGCGATGCCTGATGCGTCCGACATGGAAAAGCGTCCGACGTAGCGCAAAAAGAAGAACGAAGACAACGGGGTGATCACGCCCAGGAGCAGCGTGACGGACGCCGGCCTGGCGATAGCCGAAAAGCTCGAATGCGCCAGCTCCGCGCCACCCTTCAGGCCGAGCGCGAAGAGCAGGTAGATCGACAGCGAGGTGTACAGATCCTTGGGGAGCGAAAACTCACTCTTGAGCAACCGGGTGAGGATGCCTAGCGCGAACGCGAGCGGGATCGGAGAGAGCAGGTTGGCCTGCAGTGTGTCGAACATATCGGGTCCGGGAGCAGGTGAAGCCTGAGGTCGGCGAACTAGCTGCAACGTCGCTGATCAGCAACATCACGAACTTCGCCTACATCGTCAAATTGTATGTTCGGTAGTTTTGCATTGATAAAATCAATGTGAGAATTTCTCCGTGCCGGACGCAACAAAAAAGCCGCGTGACCCTGAAGGTCACGCGGCTCGCCCAGCGACACGCTGATTTGTGCTACGCTACGGAATTAATGCTTCTCGCCCTTTGACTCAGCTGCCGCCGCGTCGGGCTTTGCTTCAGCGGCACCTTCAGTCTTGTGCTCTGCGGCTTTGGCTTCGTGATCTTTCGCCTTGGCCAAGTCACGCTCATGGAACACCTGCGTGGCCATCGGATCGCGCGGGTGGATGTACGTCCGCGAGTGAATCGAGTAGGCGGTGAACAGCAGCCCACCAGTCAGCAGCACCACCACACTGGCGAAGCCCCACCCCTGCTTGTTCGGATTGTACTCAGCGGCCATCGGAAAACCCCATCAGGAAAGCGCGTCCGGCAGCGCCGGCAAAAGGAGAGCCCGCGAGGGACTCGAACACCCGGAAAGTAAGCGAGCCTGCGGAAGCCCGGTAGCACCTGGTAGGCGATCAATCGCACCCAACAGCTACTCCTCGACGCCGGGTCCCGTATTTCGGGAAGGGTCGACGAGGCGGGCCGGAATAATCGACGCTTGTCCGTAACGATCCCGGATGCGATCCAGTGCCCGGGTCAGCGCGCGGTCCCGATCTCCTTCGACGGGTTCATCCGCTGACGGTTTGACCGGCGGGGTCGGGAAGAGCGCCAGCTGCACCGGGACGGGTGTGTCTTCGCCAAAGTGCGAGAGCGCAATACCGAGCAGCCGCACCCCAACACGTCGCCGTTTTCGCAGTGCCCGTAGCAATGTCCGCGCCGCGCGCGCGACCGACTGCTCCGACTCGATGGGATGGACGAGCGTCCGCTGCGCCGACCGCGTACGAAAATCGGAATCACGCAGCTTTACCGTGATCGTGCGTGCGACGAGCGCCTGTTGGCGAAGATCCGTTGCAACACGGACGGCGAGTCGCAGCAATTCGCGCTCGACCACGTCATCGTCATGCAGGTCGCGCCCAAAGGTGGTTTCGCGGCTGATCTGCTTCTGCGCATCGCGCCCTGAAACGATGCTTTCATCGATGCCGCGCATGCGTCGCCAGAGTGCGCCACCGGTATGTTCGCCAAGACGCTTATTCAGCAGCTCACGACTCCATAGCTGCGCTTCTGCGATTGTCACCAGTCCGATGCTTTGCAGCTTGGCCGAAAGCTTGGGGCCGACCATCGGCAGATCGGCAAGTCGGAATTGGGAGAGGAATTCGATTTCGTGACCCGATGCCACGGCGCAAACGCCATTGGCGTTCGTCCCCGGCTTGGGCTTCCCCAGTTCGACGGCCATCTTGGCCACCAGACGCGTTGTGCCGCATCCGATCGACACGCTAAGTCCCGTCGCTTCCAGCACGGCGGTCCGAATGCGATGCGCCGTCGCTTCGAGTGGCTCATGTCCGTACAGCGCATCGGTACCGCCCATATCGCAGTACCACTCGTCGATGCTGGACGCTTGCACGACGGGCGAAAACTTCGTCAGCACATCGTGAATTTCCTTGCTGCGCCTGCGGCATGCATGTCGGGGCACGGGAACGCACATCGCCTGCGGGCACAGCTGCAGCGCGCGCGCAATCGGCATCGCTGAGCGCACACCAAAGGCGCGACATTCGTACGAGGCGCTGCACACCACGCCGCGGGACCCAGGGCGACCGCCCACGATGAGCAACGGCGCGCGGCCGGCGCCGTCGGGGTCCTCCTGACGGGCCACCGCGACGAAGAACGCGTCGGCGTCGACGAGGAGGATGCGCCGAGCGCCGGACGAAGGAGTTTGCAGTGGTGAGTTCGAGTTACCAGTCATGAGTGCCGGAGACGCCGTGTGTGACTCTAACCTCGTCGCTCAGACCGCACACTCGAAACTGCGTAGCTGCCGTTCACGCTCACACCGCCCTCGGCCTCGACGGCCCCTCCGGCGCCGTATCGTACGATGGCCCTCTCCCTCGCGCCGCGACCGGCCAGCGCGTCTCCACCAAATG
>JAYUWD010000366.1:0-11535 GCA_043753735.1 Gemmatimonadaceae bacterium | reverse complement strand
GCTATCACGCGCTGGGGGTCATTCACGACGGCTGGACGCCAGTACAGGAGCGAATCAAGGACTACATCGCGCAGCCAAAGTCGAACGGCTACCAGTCGCTGCACACCACAGTGTTCGGACCGGGACGTCAGCTGTTTGAAATCCAGATCCGGACGCGCGAGATGCATCGCACCGCCGACTATGGAATCGCGGCGCACTGGTTGTACAAGGAGTCCAGCAAGCCGACCGGCGAACTTGATCGGCAGCTGGCCTGGTTTCGTCAGGTTCTCGAACTGCAGCTTGACGCGGAGACACCGGGCGAATTTCTCGAGTTCCTGAAACTGGATTTGTATCAGGACGAGATCTTTGTGTTCACACCGACGGGCGACGTCATCCAGCTGCCCAAAGGTGCGACGCCGATCGACTTCGCCTTTGCGGTGCATACGCAGGTCGGTGCGCGCTGTTCCGGAGCCAAGATCAACGGCCGCATCGCGCCGCTGTCGCGTGAGCTCAAGAACTCGGAAACGATCGAGATTCTGACCAACCCGAATGCTCGGCCGAGTCGCGACTGGCTTGCGCATGTGCGCACCGGACGCGCGCGTCACAAGATTCGGCAGTACCTGCGTCTCGAGGAGCGGTCGTCGGCGATACGGCTTGGTCGCGACATTCTTGAGCGCGAACTACGTCGCCGTCGCCTTGCCAAGGTCGATGACAATGCGTTGGTGCCCGTCGCCAAGCTGCTCAAGCTCAAGGATGCCAACCAGCTCGTTGCGGCCATCGGGCAGGGCGAAGTGCACGTTATGCAGGTGGTGAAGGCGCTCTATCCGCAGGTCGAGTCGGCGCCCATTGAACCCGAGAAACCAAGCACGTTGGCGCGCATCGTCGATCGCGTGCGCGGCACCGGAAAAGGGGTGCGGATCCAAGGCGCTGACGGATTGCTGGTACGGTATGCCCAGTGCTGTCAGCCGGTACCCGGTGACAATGTCGTCGGATATGTGACACGTGGCCGCGGTGTCAGCATTCACCGTGGCGATTGTCCGAATCTGCTGCTGCTCGTGCATGAACCCGAGCGACGTCTCGACATCGACTGGCACGAGATGGCGGGCGAGCGGTTTGTTGTGCGGCTGGTGATGGATGGCACCGACCGACGCGGCCTCTACGCAGATGTCGCCGCTGCCGTGAGCGCGACGGGCACCGACATCAAGAGTCTCGAACTGCAAACGGTCGATGGTCGTGTGACGGGCGCCGCGTTGGTGGAAGTCGAAAACCTCGCACACCTCGAACGCATCATGAAAGCGGCGCGTCGCGTCAAAGGTATTTCCGCCGTAAGTCGTCGCGAGCAAGTCACCTCAGAAGAATAAATTCGCGAGCGGATCGGACAGTGGCCCGAACAAACGCCGATGCTTCCGGGTATATTGAATCATGGCCGCTCAATTCAGACTTCAGGCGCCGTTTGCTCCAGCCGGCGACCAGCCACGCGCCATCGCCGAGCTTTCCGCCGGCCTCGCTCGCGGTGATCGATACCAGACGCTTTTGGGCGTGACCGGGTCCGGTAAAACGATGTCGATCGCGAACGTCATCGAACACTGGGGCAAACCGACGCTGGTACTGTCACACAACAAGACGTTGGCGGCACAACTCTACGGCGAGTTGAAGAGCTTCTTTCCGACAAACGCCGTCGAGTACTTCATATCCTACTACGACTACTATCAGCCCGAGGCCTATGTCCCCTCGAGCGATACGTACATCGAGAAGGACGCGAGCATCAACGAGGACATCGATCGGCTGCGCCTTCGCGCCACGTCGTCCTTGATGGAGCGCGACGATGTGGTGATCGTGTCGACCGTGTCGGCGATCTACGGGCTTGGCGATCCCGTGTCGTATCGCGAGCGAATGGTGTCGCTTGATGTCGGTCAACGTGTCGGACGTGACGATGTGTTGCGCGCGCTGGTGGGCATTCAGTATCAACGCAATGACGTGAACTTCGAACGTGGAACGTTTCGCGTGCGCGGCGATACGGTGGAAATTTTTCCAGCATACGAAGAACAGGCGCTGCGCGTAGAACTGTGGGGCGATGAAATTGAGCGTATCTCCAAGATCGATCCGCTGACGGGCGAAACCATTGCCGCATTGAAACGCGCGGCGATCTATCCGGCCAAGCATTTCATCACCAATCGTCCCACTGTCGAACGCGCCGTCGTTGCAATCAAGGACGAACTCACGGCGCGTCTCGAAGAGCTCAAGACTCAGGGCAAGCTGCTGGAAGCCCAGCGTCTCGAACAGCGCACAAATTTTGATATCGAGATGCTGCTGGAAATCGGAACGTGTGCGGGCATCGAGAACTACTCGCGGCACATCAGCGGTCGCGTCGCCGGCGAACGTCCTGCGTGTCTGTTCGATTACTTCCCCGACGACTACCTCGTGGTAGTCGACGAATCGCATGTGACGCTGCCTCAGATCCGGGGCATGTACAACGGTGACCGGGCCCGCAAACTCACGCTCGTGGATTACGGGTTCCGTCTGCCAAGTGCGTTGGACAATCGCCCGCTCGTATTTGAAGAGTTCATGCAGTTGTCGCCGCGATTGATCAACGTGTCGGCGACGCCCGGTGAGCTGGAGTTGGAGCTGTCCGAGGGGATTGTAGTTGAACAGGTGATTCGTCCGACAGGTTTGCTCGATCCTGTGCTCGAGGTGCGTCCGGTGAAGGGGCAGGTGGATGATCTGTTGCACGAAATCCGGCTGCGTGAACGAAAGGGTGAGCGAGTACTCGTGACGACATTGACCAAGCGCATGTCGGAAGATCTCACCGACTACTTGCAGCAGATGGGAGTGCGCGTGCGTTACATGCATTCGGACATCGACGCCATCGAGCGCGTGGAGATCATTCGTGGGCTCCGACTCGGAGAGTTCGACGTACTGGTTGGTATCAATCTGCTGCGCGAAGGGCTCGACATGCCCGAAGTGTCACTCGTCGCAATTCTCGATGCCGATCAGGAAGGGTTTCTGCGCAGCGACCGATCGCTGATTCAGACCATTGGACGCGCGGCCCGACATCTCAATGGCCGCGCGATTCTGTACGCCGATCGCATCACCGGGTCGATGCAGCGCGCAATGGACGAGACATCGCGTCGTCGGACGATTCAGCACGAA
Organism: Gemmatimonadaceae bacterium; assembly: GCA_043753735.1. Classification (GTDB taxonomy): domain Bacteria; phylum Gemmatimonadota; class Gemmatimonadetes; order Gemmatimonadales; family Gemmatimonadaceae; genus Gemmatimonas. The sequence goes on along the minus strand of JAYUWD010000366.1, from coordinate 8,406 downwards.
CACAACGAGGCGAACGGCATAACACCCACCGGTGTCGTGAAAAGCATCGACGATATTCGCTTCATCACGCGTGTAGCGGATGCGCGCATGGACAAGGGTGACGGGGTCGCGCCTGCACCGCGGAAGGTTGGCGGCGAAAGCAATACGCGTACTCGCGAAGAGTTGCAGGTGCTTGTCGGTGAGCTCGAAACCGCGATGCGTGAAGCGGCGATCGCGCTCGATTTCGAAGCGGCGGCGCGGTTGCGCGATCAACTGTTTGAAGTGCGGACCGCACTTGGCGACAAGCCGACGCAGGCGCGTGGTGGCGACTCCATCGTCAAGCGCCCGCCAGGCAGTGCGCCTCAACGAGGTGAGTCGCCACGCGGGGGTCCGTCGCGGGGCTCTGGCGGCCGACGAGGGCGCTGAATGCCGGCCAACCCTTCGCCGTCACTGGCAGAACTGCTGGATCGTGGAGCGCCGAGATCACCCGATCGCGACACGCTGGAGGCGTGGGGACGCGCCGTGGGTGCAGCGTTGCCTCGTCCAGCTGTGATCACACTGGCAGGAGATCTGGGAGCCGGCAAAACGACACTCGCGCGCGCGCTGTGCGCCGGTCTCGGCGTGACCGATCTCGATCAAGTCACGAGTCCCACTTTCTCGCTGGTCCAACAGTACCCCGCGCCACGTGGTCCAATCACGCATGTGGATTTGTATCGATTGCGCAGTGATGCCGAACTCGATGCACTTGGCTGGGATGAACTCGTTGCCACGGCCCCCGTGTTGCTGATCGAATGGCCAGAGCGCGCTACGGCGACGTTGCCTCGAGACACGATAGCAATTTCGCTGACGCACGATCCGCTCGATGCCGAGCGGCGTGGTCTACGCATCCAAGCGCCGCAATTGTGACCAAAGTCACTGGTAGGCGTCGATGCGTAGCAGGGGCGAGTGCGCCTCCGCTCATTGAACCCTCGCCACGTGTCTGTCATCGTCGCCATAGCCTCCGATCGGCGCGCACCACGCGCCACCACGGTGAAGCTGGCCGAAGTGATTTCGGCGCTCTCGTATGCCCTTGATCTGACTGAAGGGCAGCGCCCGGGGCACACGCTGCGCACGGCGTTGATCGCCATGCGCATCGGGCGGGAGATCGGGCTCGACGCCGGTACGATGGGTGCGTTGTACTACGCGACACTGTTGAAGGACGCCGGCTGTTCCAGCAACGCCGCCCGCATGGCCGCACTGTTCGGATCCGACGATCAATCGGTGAAGCGCGACATGCGCCTGGTCGATTGGCACGACAAGTGGCGCCTCGCGATGCGCACTGCGCGGAACTGTGGTGTCGGGCGCAATCCGATTTCGCGCATCAGACACTTTCTACGCGTCGCGGGTACGCCGCAAATGACGCGCGAGATCATCGCGGCCCGGTGCGAGCGCGGCGCGCAGATCGCCGTTGCACTCGGCTTTCCCGGCGCTACGTCCGACGCTATCGCGCACGTTGACGAACATTGGTGCGGCCTCGGTCATCCGGTCGGACTCGCCGGTCACGAGATTCCGATGCTGTCGCGCGTGTTGTTACTCGCGCAGACCGTCGAAGCTTATTGGATGGAAAACGGGATCGTGGCGGCGCTCGACATGGCGCGCACGCGTCGCGGCCGCTGGTTCGATCCGGCGTTGGTCGATGTCGTCACGTCGTGGCGGCCGGATGCCGCCTGGTGGGAAGGGCTCGCGGACTTTGAAGGACTCGACGCAGCGGTCGTTGCATTGGAGCCTGGCGGCTCGCCGATGTTGGCCACGGATGAACGACTCGACGCCATCTCGTATGCCTTCGCGGCGGTGATCGACGCGAAGACGCCGTTCACCTACCGCCATTCGACCAATGTTGCGCGCTACGCCGTCGGCATCGCGACGACCATGGGCGCCGACTCTGAACTCGCGCGCGACATTCTCCGGGCTGGATTGCTGCACGACATCGGCAAGCTTGGTGTTTCCAACCGCATTCTGGACAAGCCCGGTCGCCTCACCAACGAAGAACGCGACGAGGTCAAGAAGCATCCGATCTGGACGTTGCAGATTCTGGAGCGCGTTTCGGCGTTCGAGCATTTTGCCGAAGCGTCGGCGCGCCATCATGAGCGCATCGACGGCCACGGCTATCCGTGGGGCATCGCCGATCACGATCTCGATTTCACCTCGCGTGTGCTGGCCGCGTCGGATGTGTACGAGGCGTTGACTGCAGACCGCCCGTATCGCGCTGGCATGGATATTCCCAAGGCGCTGGGCATCATGAGCGGGGATCGTGGCAGTGGCTTTGATCCGACGGTGTTCGACGCGGCTGCGGCGATGGCCGAGCAGGGGGAGTTTGCGCAGCTCGCATCTGCCGGAGACGAGGCTTTTGACGTGCTGCGCGCCGAGCAGCAGTTGAGCGCCAAACGCCGGACGAACCGCGCGTAGCGAGACAAGCCCTTGCTTCGGTCAAGCGCACAGCGAATTCTCCATCCTGTGCGCACGCCATCAAAGTCTCAGCTGGAAATCTTCTCGAGTGAGTCAGGATCGTTGCCGTTTTCGGTGACGATTCCATCGCCGCTGCTGGTCGTGGAAGCCGCGACGTCAGCAGGATCGACAGCGCTTGTGGTTGACGGTCGCGTAGTTGGTCGGCGCGATGTCGCGATGGGTGTGACGCGCGACGATACGCTTTTTCCCGCGGTGCAATCGCTGCTTGCCGATGCGGGACTTGGTGCGCGCGATCTACGCGCGATCGTGTGTGGCGCCGGCCCAGGAAGTTTTACGTCGTTGCGCATTGCGGGTTCGCTTGCCAAGGGACTCGCGTTCGCGGGCGATTGTGAATTGTATGGCATATCGTCCATGATGTTGGCTGCCGCGACGGTGAATCGGGCCGGGCGCTTTGTCGTGCATTCCGACGCTCTGCGTGGTGAACGATTTGCGTTGGATCTCGAAATCGACGCGGAAGGTCTCGTGCATGCCCAGAGCGTTGTGCGTCGCGTCGCGTTCGCGGATCTTGTGGAGGTGAGTTTGACTCGCACTCGGCTGGCCGTGATCTCAAGTCCCGAGCCAGAGTTGGAATCGCAGATCGTCACACCGGATGCGTCGGCGGTCGTGCGCTGCATCGATTGGCTCGCCGAGGGACCCGTGTCGCTCGATCAGTGGGAGCCCGACTACGGGCGCTTGGCGGAGGCGCAGGTGAAGTGGGAGCAGACACACGGCCGGCCGCTCGCTGACGGCTGACATGCACCTCACTTTGCATGCGGCGCTGCATGCTGCTCTGTACGCCGATCTGCATCGGGACATGCACCGCTGATGGCTGCGGCGCGCGAGGTCACCCTGCGACTGGCGACGATGACTGACGTCCGGGCGATGGCCGCGATCGAACTGGCCGCGTTCAGCGATCCATGGCCGGCCGCTTCGTTTGTCGAAATGCTTCCCTTGGGGCACGCGCGCATGGCTGTTGCCGTCGACGCACAAAAGACGCTCGTTGGCTATTGCATCCTGATCAGCGCGGCCGACCAGGGTGAAATCGCCAATATCGCCGTCAAGCCTTCAGCGCGAGGACGCGGCATCGGCGCGCTGTTGCTCGAGGACGCACTGGAGGCGGCAACAGGGCTGGGGGTCACCCAGCTCTTTCTCGAGGTGCGCACATCGAACGTTGCGGCGCGTTCGCTCTACGCATCGCGGGGGTTTGTCGCTGTAGGGCGACGGATCGCCTACTACCGCGATCCGCTCGAAGATGCGCTGGTCCTTCGGCGCGATGCGGAGAATTAATGGGGCGCGAAACACAAGGGTTTGTTGCTTGTGATCGCGGGTCCTAATTTCCTTGGCAGTTGGAAAACAAACGCCCAGCAAGGAGTCACCGTGAGTCGCAGTCTGAACAAGGCCATTTTGATTGGCAACGTGGGGAGTGATCCCGAAATCCGCACCGTCGGCAACGGCGGGCGTGTCGCCCAGTTTTCGCTTGCAACCGGACGTGTCTGGACGGACGCTGCCGGCGCCAAGCAGGAAAAGACCGAGTGGCACCGTTGCGTGGTGTGGAGCAACAACAAATCGTCCGGGCTTGTAGACGTGGTCGAGAAGTACGTGAAGAAGGGGGAGCGCATCTACGTCGAAGGTGAGATCGAGTATCGCCAGTGGCAGGACAAGGAAGGACAGACCCGCTACACGACCGAAATCAAGGTGCGCGAACTTATGCTCCTTGGTGGACGGGCCGGCGGTGGCGGAGACGAGATGGACGGTGGGGCCCCGCGTCGGTCGTCCGCACCAGCACGGTCCAAGCCGGCGGCCACTCCCGCCGGCGCCGGAGACGATTTTAATGACTTCCCAGGCGCACTCGAAGACGAGGATGACGATCTCCCGTTCTGAGGTCGTTGCTGTGTAATGATCCGGGCCAGAGGCGTGATGCCGCGCACGTTACGTGCGTGCGCGGCGGGCGTCTCCCGTTGGGGTAGCCTTCGCTTCGCGGAAGCGCCCCAGCCAGCGCCCCGTTGTCCGGGGCGTGTCGCTCTCCCACTGTGAGGCTCGCCGATGCGCGCTGCTGCCCAAGCGCACCCGTCAGAAGTATCCGCCTCGACCGCCGGTCAGGCGCTCGTCCGGCTACTGGCTGTGCTCGTTGCCACGTTGGCGCTTCTGGCACTCTGGACGCCAAAAGTTTTGCGCGCGCAAACGTCTGCAACTGCAACTTCGCAGGTCGCCGATTCGGCGACCATCACTCACGTCGTGAAGGCGGGAGAATCGCTCTGGCTCATCGCTGAGCGGTACTTCGGCGACGGGCATCAGTGGCAGGAAGTGGCACGGCGTAATTCGCTTTCGACCAACCAGGGTCAGCTGCTGTTCGTCGGCATGAAACTGCGTGTCCCCTCTCAACCGTTGTCTACGAGCAAGCGCGTCTCGACCGGCAAGGATGCTGACAAGGAAATTAAGGCGGGTGAGGTCCCGGATGTCGCACGTCAGCCAGCGGTGGCCACACTCCCAAAGCATGTTTCGCCGCCAACGGCGCGGGCCGCCACCTCCGCTCGAACTTTGTCCAAGGGCGCGTCACTCTCCGCCCAGACTTCCGACCGGGCCGATGCCGCACCCGCCGCAGCTTCGTCGCGCACGGTGCGAGCTCCGGCTGCATCGAATTCCAAGGCTGCAGCAGCCGCCAACAGGACACGCTCCCCAAACAGCCCGCAATCAGCAAACCGCGTCGCAGCGCGAGGACACGTCACCTCCAGCGACTCCGCTGCGAAAACTCCCCGTGTCGACACCACGGAAGCGGCTACTGTCTTTTCGCGGGCGAGCGTCGTCGCGGCTCTCGATTCGGTTCGCTGGGGCCGTCGGGCTCGCAGCGACACGCTGATCGCGCCGCGCACCGCGACGCACATCGGACTTGTCGATGCCGAAGATCTGCGCGCGTCACGCAGCGCGAAAGAAGTCGCGACAGTGTTCCTCCGTCGCGTGCCTGACCAGGCCGAAGTGGACGCGCAAGCGCGCGCGATCAGCCGCATCGACGCACCCGCTCCGCGCCGCGGTGAATACGAGGGCGCTCCGTTCTCGGTGGAGACGAGCATGTTGAGCAGGGGGGGACGCCTGCTTCGCCGCATTGGTGCTCCAGCCAGTACCAGCGCAAAAGACCCGCAGCGTCTGGCACTCGCCGATCAGGTTGAAATCAGCGCGCCCGTCGGCGTCTCGCTCGCCGTGGGCGACCGGTTGGTGAGCGTGCAGGTGCATGAAGTCGTCAAGGGCGTCAGCGTGGCAGTGCCCACTGGCATCGTCCGGGTGGTGAAAGTCGAAGGTGGTAAACCGATTCTTGCAATGGTACAGTCGCAGACAGGTGCAGTTCAGCAAGGGCAGTCGCTGCTGGTGATCGAAGGTTCGGCCGCCCCGCTGTCGTCGCGTGCAGCAGCCAGCGCCAGCAACGACCTCGCAACGTCGGTGCGCTGGATCGATGGTACGGAGTCATTGCCAACACTTCAAAGCTATGTGCTTTTGGGCGTGGGGAGCGCGCAGGGCGTGCACGCAGGCGATGAGTTTGAGCTGCACACAGCCAAGGGGCCGACAACAGGCGGTGAGGAACGCATCGCTCGTGCGCGGATCGTGCGAGTTGGCACACGCGAAAGCACGGCGATCATCGTGAAGCAGGAGCGCGCCGAAATCGCGGTTGGTGTGCTCGCGCGGCGAGTTGCCCGCGTGCCCTGATCCGCAATCCGAAGTACAGCTGCAACGGATAATGCGCGCGCCGCGACCACACTGTCGTTGGCGCGCGTTTACATTGGGTTACGCGTGCCGCAGAATGAGCGCACGAGTCGGCGCGCGCGTTGATTTCCATTTCGCGAGGACGCGACGGCATGACGAAGACGGTATTAGTGACGGGTGGCGCGGGCTTCATCGGCTCGCATGTGGCGGATCGGTTCAGCGCCGAGGGTTGGCAGGTGACGGTTCTCGATAACCTGTCGAGTGGGCGCGAGGAAAATCTCACCCCGGGCGCCCGCTTCGTGCGCGGCGACATCACGACGCCGGAAGCCGCCGAGTTGGTGCGTGACGGCAAGTTCGATGTAATGTGCCACCTGGCCGCGCAGATCGACGTCCGACGCAGCGTCCTCGACCCGGTCTACGACGCCACTCGCAACATCCTCGGCACGCTGAATCTCATGCAAGCCGTGCACGCCAGCGGATACAACACGCGGGTTGTTTTCTCCTCGACGGGGGGCGCGTTGTACGGCGACTTCGATGCGCCGCCGAGTGCGGAAACGTTTGGGAAAGATCCCGAATCGCCGTACGGTATCGCGAAGTTGTCGGTCGAGTATTACCTCGCGTATTACGGGCGCGTGCACAAGCTCGATACTGTCGCCCTGCGCTACGGCAACGTGTACGGTCCGCGGCAGGATCCGCATGGCGAGGCAGGCGTGGTCGCGATCTTCTGCAATCGTATCCTCGATGGGCGTGCGCTGACGGTGTTTGGCGATGGGACCCAGACGCGTGACTACGTGTATGCGGGCGATGTGGCAGCAGCCAACTTCGCTGTCGCCACATCGAACACGCTTCCCACACCGGGGCGGATCGATGCTCGTGCCTTCAACATCGGTACTGGAGTCGAGACCAGCGTGAATACACTCGCCACCACGCTGTCCACTGTGTCTCGCGCCACAGCGCCAGTCGAGTACGCACCGGCACGCGCCGGTGAGCTCGCGCGCTCTGCGCTCGAAACATCAAAGGCAAAACATGTGCTGGGCTGGACGCCAACCGTCTCCGTCACGGAAGGACTGACCAATACGTTCAAGTATTTCGCGGACTTCCGCAGCGGTGCGGCCAAGCGATGATCGCAGGAGTGGGCCCCTTGTTCGCGCTGGCGCAGTTGGGAGCTCAGAGTCAGGGCGTGCCGCCTTCGCTGACGGCGATGATTCTTGGCAGCGACTGGGTGACCAAGGCGGTGCTCGCGCTGCTGATTGTGCTGTCGCTGTTGTCGTGGGGAATCATGTTCTCGAAGTGGCGTGCATTTCGCACCGCGGAATCAAACGGACGCGCGTTCGTCGGTGAGTTTGAGCGGGCTCGTGGAATCGATGAAGCCGCTTCGCATGCACAACGTGCGAAACGGAGCGCGTTCACTGCGGTGTTCGCTCGTGCTGTCCAGTTTCTTTCCGAAACCCGCCCTGCGATGGCGGCGACGGGTGATCGCACGGCACGACTTTCCGGCTCGCAGGTTGAAGCATTGCGTCTGGTGCTCGACGCGGAAAGCAGCAAGGAACGCGAAATGCTCGGCGCCTTCATTCCATGGCTGGCGACGGTGGGAAGTGTCAGTCCGCTCATCGGGCTTTTCGGCACCGTCCTCGGCGTCATCAGCGCCTTTACGGGGATTGCTGCGCAAGGATCGGGAAACATCGGTGCCGTTGCTCCCGGCATTGCGATCGCACTCATCGCCACCGCAGCCGCGTTGGCAGTCGCGATTCCTGCTGCGTTCGCGTACAACATCTTTGCCGCGCGTCTCAACCGCTTTGACAGCGCTCTCGAAGGGTTCGGCTCCGAGTTAATTGCGTTGATGGTCCGCGAAGGGCGGATCTAGCACGCGATGAGAATGCGGCGGCGCGGCGCCCAGATGGCAATCAACGGCGAAATCAACGTCGTGTCGCTCATCGACGTGATGATGCTGCTCATGGTGATCTTCATGATCACTGCGCCGATCATGCAGGGTGGCGTCGACATCACCTTGCCGAAGGCCGATGTGCGACCGCTCGAGCCGAAGAACGGCCTTGTCGTTTCGATCAACCGCGATGGCTACATCTTCGTCGATGACGTGAAGTTCAGTCGCGATGAATTTGTTCGCGGCATCAAGGCGCTATCGCAGCGGAAGGGTGGCGGGGGCGTGTATTTGCGCGCCGATGCGTCGGTCCCCTACGGCATTGTCGCCGACGTTATCGCGGCGATGCGCGCCGGTGGCGTGAGTGAGGT
>JAYUWD010000365.1:0-33539 GCA_043753735.1 Gemmatimonadaceae bacterium | reverse complement strand
GCCGCGCAGCGGTGGGCTCACTGAGTCGCCCTGCGCTGACCATGTTGCACTTTAGGATCGCGGGCGTACTGACCGCAGATCGCTTCGACGAAGGCGGCAGTGTTAGTCTCGCAGTGATCGAGCACCTAAGTCGCGCAGGTGAATGGGCGCACTTAACGGAGTACGCACGCGCACGAGGCGAACAATTGCTTCAAAAGGGCCACCCGACCCGCACATTGGCCCTTTGCGACGCCGCAAAGCGGGCGACTCTCGATGAGATTGACGACCCGCAGCTTCGTCATGTGGAGCTGGAAGCCCTCTATTCCGCGGGGCGCTACTCACAGCTGATCGTGCATCTGTCGCGCCAAGGAAACGACTTTCAGGTCGCCAAAAGTTGGGACGCAGAACACCCTGAGTCGGTGGTGAAGTTTGTGGAGGCGGCACGCCACTCCGATTCGTTCGATGACTTTGAAAATCAATGTGCACGCGCGACAATTCTCGCTGAAACCGAATGCGTACTTGACCACCTGCGAGTTCGAGCAGCGATCACTGCAATTAAGGTTGCGGGGCACGGTTTGAATGATTCCCTGCCGAAGCGCGCCTACGATGCCGCGAGACCGGTATGCGAGCGGCTGCCCAATTCGCAGGTCGAGCGTGCGCTTCTCGACATGTACTTTCACACCGCGTTCGGAGACCCACACGTCGCCTTGCAGGCTTCGCAACGACTGTTGATCCGCTGCGTACCAAATCAGAATCCTCGAGACAGAATCTTTCTCACCTCCGATATCGCATGTTCGATGCGCGTGTGTGGCGCGATCGACGAAGCCCGGAACTTGTTTGAACGGACCTTCAATGAAGGCTCGAACGCGGACTTAGCGCTACCGGCGGGTATTGCGGCTTGGTACTTGTCCCTGATCGCAATCGACGAGAATGGCGACTTAACACGGGCAAAGAATTGGCTCGCGCGGTGCACGACTCTACGAGGTTTTGAGGGAGAAGCATTGCTGCATCAGCTAATGGCAGCACAACTTGCGCGGATTGCGATCGAGGAGCAAGACTTGGCGACTGCGGTCAGAAGCCATAGCAAGGGAATTCAATTGTCTCCTAATGCGATTCGCCCGAAGAACCTCGCTTATCGACTTGCGATCGAGTTGGGAATCGCTAGGCTGGCAGACGATCTAGCATCAGTTTGGCGTCTGCTGCCTGAGGCTCAATCGATGTTCGCTCGCTTAAAAACTTCGCTTGGCCAAGACTTCCTGGCGAGTCAAATCATACGTGCGTTGCGACTCATCGGTCATGAGGAGGAGGCAGCCGATATCTTCAAAGATTACGTCAATCACACACGCAGAGAACGCTCAAAGATTCCAACGTATCTAGAGACAGCGATACAGTCGTAGCGAATGCGAAGGCTTCGTCCGCGGCCTCGAATTACGCAACGGCGGCAGTTCGCTCTCTTCGAGCGAGATCAAACACTTGAGTAATCGATCTCGCGCTTCTAGAGTCCTCTCCGGTGAAGAGCGTTGCGAAGATCGGGCTTGCGAGCAGTACGTCGCATATGTACGGATCAAACTGTTTTCCCTTCATTCTTGCCAACTCCGAGCGGACCTCGGCTTCGCCAAGCGCCTTCCGATACGGTCTGTCCGACGTCATCGCGTCGATGGTGTCAGCGAACATGATGATCCTAGCCCCAAGCGGAATATTGCGGCCTGCCAGCTTCGTTGGATATCCAGTTCCATCCCAATTCTCGTGATGGTGTCGAATCGCCGGGAGTACATCAGCGAGATCGCTCACCTTCTCGACGAGCTCAACGCTCTTGATGGGATGGAGCTCCATAATCGCGCGCTCATCCGGAGTCAAACGTCCTGGCTTCGAGAGTATATGTTCGAAAATTTCATGGATCTTCCCGACGTCATGAAGCAGCGCGGCGACAGCGATTCGTTCAACCTGGCGTGGTCGAATACCAAGAGCTTTAGCAATAACACGCGAATAACGCGAGACTCGTTGTGAATGCCCTGATGTATACGGGTCGCGCATTTCGACTGTGTGAACCAGCACTTCGAGAAGTTCTTGGTTGAACTTCTTGAGTTGGATAGTCGTCTGGTACAATTGGCGCATCACATACAGTAATAGTGCAACGAAGAACACGCCGGTAAAATGAAAGTGGCAGTATACCAAGGCTGAGGCATGGATGAACGGAATCGCCAGGACATCATTGCCGACCGACCCTTTAACATTTTCGAACCAAACACTGAACAGATTCTTGCGCTCGCTAACCGCAACCACAGCGGCAACCGCCAACGTATTCACGGCAAGGTAGGCAAGAACCGCGCAGAGTTCTGCAATCGGATGTAGCGTCTCGTCAACTTGAAGTGATTTCCCACCCAACTTCTGGAACACATACACTGCGGCAGCCGCTGCCAAGACGTGCTGAGAAACATTAAATACGCGTTTTATCGCTTGCTTCTTTTTGCTGAACTCGGAGATTAGGACTCCGATTGCTACGAGTGCGGCCGTGGTCCAAGACGGATACAGTACAATCGCTGTGAGAAACGGAATGAATGAAACACTCCCAAACGTGTTTCCTCGCAAACGATGTGCAACGAAATGCGTGCCGACGCCTAAGACCGCGAAACACACCGCGCCTATCATCAAGCCTGAATCGACGACGGGTTCTGTTAGCATCAAGCACACCAGCGCGATACAAGCGCTTGTGACGACTAGGCTGACAAATACGAGCACACGTGCCGGCATAATTTTGCGTCCCCGACTCTCGGGCTTAACCCCAGATGTGCGATTCAGCCGAAACAATCGACAAAACTGCGTTCACGAGCTGGGCCAGAATTCCCATTTTGCGTCACCTCCCATCGGGGTAAGTCACGCATGTCCCGCTCGGGATCATACGTGCTTTTTCGAGGTTGGCTCCGCTCCTCCTACTTTGGCCTGCGCGCTCTGCTCCGCTCTACCGGGAGACGGGGACGTTTTTTGATGATCGTCGGTTAGTGACGATTAAAGTTTGGCGTCGCAAGCGCACGTCGTCGCGCGTCCTAGCGATCAAGCTGCATCCAACGGTTCGTCGCATTCAGCACAGCGAGCACCGTGCTCGTCTCAGCACTTTCCTGCACTTCGCAGCTACCCGTCAACATCACCGTCTCGCGCCCCTCGCGCGCGGCGATACTGACAAACAAAAATTCACGACCGAATACTTCGACCACCTGAGTGCCTTCCAACGACAACGATCGAGGCCGGGTCGAGGTCAAATCAATTCCACTCAACGCCTCCATCATGGCGAGTACCGTGGCGCTGGCCGCCAGCTCCGTGCGCGACCGATCACTCGCCGGCCCTCTCGCCTCGCCCACAAATGCGCGCTCGCCTTGGGACAGCGTCACCCGACAGACCAACCCGCGCTCCCGCGACCGATGCAACTCCACATTCACAAAGACCAACATCCGCCTCGCACTCGCCAAGTCAACCGCTGTCGCCGACACACTACCAACCGGTGACGCGGTCTCCTGTCCCCGAGTCACCCGGGTGGTTGGAATGGCGCCAGACGCTGGTGCCGCGGCCGATGCAGCCGACGCTGACGCGATCACCGACCCCTGAGGCGCTGCCGCAACCGACGGTGAGGCTATCACTGTGGCTGGCGCTTCCGACGCCAATGGAGCATTGACCGCCCGATTGGGGTCGAGCGTGGTCGCGATCGAAATCTTTCGATGATTCACCCGAAGCCCGAGCTGCGCGATGAGCGCGCTCTCGATGTTCCGCACCGTCTGCTTCGGCGCGACAAGATCCGTGGTCAAAACATGCACTTCGTCAATTACTCCCTCATCGCTCGGAACAATTCGAACCGACAGGACGCCGGGAAGCGTGGCGATCAGCTCCTCGGCCTGACGTATTGGCAGCACACTACCCGCAATTGCGCCCGGTGGCGTGAACGGCGAGTTCATGCCTATTGCGACTGGGATCGACAGGAGTGACTCCGCAGGTGAATCGAACGAGCGTTGGTCGACATGGTCACAGGGCCGAAAATATGTGGTCGAGACCGCTGTGTGGCAAGGCATTGGAGCGGGCAAAGCGTTGACCGGCACGCAGGCAACGATTTTGGCTTCATCCAGCGTCGAGAACAGAAACGGTTTCTCCCTCATATTCGCGCAGCTTGCGGTACAGCGTCCGCTCGCCAATGCCCAATCGTTCTGCGGCCTTCCGACGATTCCCGCTCGCATTCTGCAAAGCGGCCTCGATCGCACTCCGCTCGATTTCGGCCATCGTCGTTTCTGGACCCATCGTGATCACGGTCGGCGGCGCTGCCGAGTCACGCGGCTCGATCCCGCGCATCGACCCCATCGACGGCGTGATCTCGACATACCCAGAAGCACCGACCTCCGGCCGCCCCCGAACCTCTCCAACCCAACCCGGCGCAGCCCCCGAATTCTCCACATCCATACGACGCCGCAACTCCTCAACCTGCAACTTGAGCTCCACGAGGGAACGCACAATGAATTCGAGCTCACGACCCTGCGCCCGCTCACCCTCTCGCACCAATGGTCCAATGTGTACGGGGAGCAGTCGACGACCGCCAGCATCGCGAATGGCCCGCGGTATGTCCTCAGCCACGATTTCCCGCCCCGGCGCCAGCACAACCATGCTCTCGACGAGATTCCTCAGCTCGCGAACATTACCGGGCCAGGGATACTCGACCAGCAACGCCAGCGCATCGGCCGACAATCCGTGAAATGGCCGGTCGTGCATACGCGAAAATTCCGCGACAAACCGGCGCACGAGAATCGGGATATCGTCACGGCGCTCACGGAGCGGGGGGAGATAGATCCGCAACACGTTCAACCGATAGTACAAGTCAGCGCGGAAACCACCCTCCTCGACATGCTCGCGCAGCGGCCGGTTGGTCGCCGCAACAACACGCACATCGATCGGGATCGCCTGCCCACTGCCAACACGCGTAACTTCGCGCTCTTCGAGTACCCGCAACAACTTTACCTGCGTACTCGAAGGAACTTCGCCAATCTCGTCGAGAAACAACGTGCCGGTATCGGCAAGTTCAAACCGACCCAACCGACGCTCGGCTGCACCGGTGAACGCCCCCTTCTCATGCCCGAACAACTCGCTCTCAAGCAACGTTTCGGGGAGCGCACCCACATTCACCGCGATGAACGGCTTGCCGCGACGCGGACTGAGACGATGAATGGCACGCGCGACCAGCTCCTTGCCCGTTCCACTCTCCCCTTCAATCAGCACGGTGCTCGACACGGGCGCGATCTGTTCGATCTTGACCAAAACTTCGCGAATGGGCTCAGATTCTCCGACCAGCCCGGTCAACTGCGCGAGTCGCTGACGCTCCAGACGACGACGAATGCCATCCACAACTTCGTCGAGCACCACCGGCTTGGACCACGTTTCGGCGTAACCCACATCATTGAGGCGTTCCCGCACCACGGGATCGCTGACATCAGTGAAGCCGACGACCGGCACGCCTTCCCATAGCTGCTGGCGCACGAGCGCGACGCTCGCGCCATCAAGCAGCGCACCGGTCAGCACAAGCATGTCCGGGCGCGACCGCCGAAGGTCGCCACGCACATCGTCCATCGGCGAGATCGTCACGGTCGTGATTCCCAACGCTTCGAGCGCAGCGTTCAGACGCACCGCTGGCTCGACGTCAGTCATCAATATCGCGACCACGCCGGATTCGTTTTCTTCCGTACTGCCGCGCCGCACCACGGCGCTGCGTGGCCGTTCGCTCACGCCTTCCCCGCTCGTTTGTAGAAGGGAAGCTTGACCACACGCGCCGGCACCATCCGACCGCGAATATCGATGTCGAATTGCGTACCCACCACCGCCGCAGCACTCGGCAAGTAACACGTCCCGATCGGCACCCCAAGCGTGGGACTCATCGTACCACTGCGCACTTCACCGAAGCCAACGCCCCCGTACGACACACCATGACCGTGCCGAGGGATCGCGCGCTCATCGATGGTGAACCCTACCAGTTTGCGGTCAGTGCCTTCGCTCTGCTGGCGGGCGAGCACCTCTCGACCAGCAAACGGATCTGACTTGCCAAGTTTCACCAGCCACGACAGCCCAGCCTCGATCGGCGTCGTCTGATCGTCCAGCTCATGGCCGTACAAACACAACCCCGCTTCAAGACGGAGCGTGTCTCGGCAACCTAATCCGGCCGGTGCAACCCTGCCCGACGCCATGATTGCGGCCCACAGTTTCTCGACGTTGTCGGCAGCGCAGTACAACTCCCAGCCTAGTTCACCGGTGTACCCTGTGCGCGATATGAGGCAGGGCACGCCGGCCACTGCGCCTTCGGTGAACCAGTAGTACTTCACATCGCCGAGTGGGACGCTGGAAAGCGACTGCACAATGGCGGGTGCGTCGGGGCCCTGCACCGCGACCAACGCCGTCGCGTCCGAGACATCGATCATCGTGCAATCGAAAGCACCAAGGTGGGACTGCAGATGCGCAATGTCCTTGTCCTTGTTGCTGGCGTTGATCACGAGCATCAGCTGATCGGCCATGCGATACACGAGCAAATCGTCAACAATGGTGCCGTCTTCACGAAGCAGCGTCGAGTAGTGCACCTGCCCAATCGCGAGCGCGGCGACGTCGTTGCTGGTTACCGAATTCACAAACCGGATCGCGTCGGGCCCCTTCACCATCACTTCGCCCATGTGCGAGACGTCGAACATCCCACACGCCTCGCGAACCGCCTTGTGCTCGACGGTGATTCCTTGCGGATAGTTGACGGGCATTTCGTAGCCTGCAAAGGGGACGATCTTTGCGCCAAGGGCCACGTGGATATCGTGAAGCGGGGTACGCTTGAGCGTGCCGGAAGCAATAGCAGTCATGGGGCTGATCGAGGTCGGTGCGGCAGAAGCGATACCGTTTATAATGCCGTTTGTGCCGCAAGGGTGCCAGCGCCGCCAGCATCAGAATCTGACGATCAAAGTGCCTGAATGGCGGCCATCACCTCAGCCGCGTGGCCTGTGGATTTCACGTCGGTAAAGATCTTTCGGATCTTGCCTTTGGCGTCGATGACGAAGGTCGTCCGCATCACGCCCATGTACTTGCGACCGTACATCGACTTTTCCTTCCACACGTCGTAGCGCGTGGCGACGTCTTTTTCGGTGTCAGCGAGCAGCGTGAATGGCAGGTCGTACTTGGTCTTGAACTTGACGTGTGCCTTGATGGGGTCTGGGCTGACGCCGAGGATGACTGCATTCGCGCTGTCGAAGTTCGGGAATGCGTCGCGGAACTCGCACGCCTCGATGGTACACGAACTCGTGTCGTCTTTGGGATAGAAGTACAACACGACAGCACGTCCGCGCAGCGATTTGAGCGTCAGCGTTGAGCCGTCATCAGTGGGGAGCGTGAAATCCGGTGCGATCGTTCCGACCGCCGGTGGAGAATTCAGGGCAGGCACAAGGTTTCTGCTTTAAGTGGTGAGCGGTACTACGGCGTACCGAATGGCGTGCTATGTGAGTGATTCGTTGCCCATCAACACAGCCATGATTGCCTTCTGGATGTGGAGGCGGTTTTCTGCCTCATCCCACACCACCGACTGCGGACCGTCGATCACCTCTGCCGACACTTCTTCGCCGCGGTGTGCGGGCAAACAGTGCAGAAAGATTGCATGTGCCGCGGCGCGCTTCATGAGTGCGGAGTCGACCTGAAAGCCCTCGAACGCACGTTGGCGGTGCTTCTGTTCCTCTTCCTGCCCCATTGACGCCCACACGTCGGTAGTGACCACGTCGGCACCGTTCGCCGCTTCAACGGGATCCCGGAGTAGCTGAACGTCGGCGTTCTTTGCAGCAGCGAGAAAACTCGCGTCAGGATCGAAACCTTCGGGGCATGCGAGGCGCAGTGAGAATCCGAGATGCGCCGCAGCCTCGATCCAGGAATTGGCCACATTGTTGCCATCGCCGATCCAGGCGACACGTTTGCCACGATACTCACCGTGGTGTTGCCTGATGGTGAGGATATCGGCCATCACTTGGCAGGGGTGTGAAAGATCGGTGAGCCCGTTGATCACCGGCACATTTGCATAGCGCGCCAACTGTTCGGCGTCCGCGTGCGCGTACGTGCGGATCATGATGCCGTGCGCGTAACGTGAGAGCACGCGGGCGGTGTCTTCGATCGGCTCGCCACGACCGATCTGTACATCGCGCGGCGACAGAAAATGCGCCGTACCGCCAAGCTGCGTCGCGCCAACTTCAAACGACATGCGTGTGCGCGTCGATGACTTCATGAAAATCATCGCCAACGCCATGCCGGCGAGCGGCTTCGCGGTGTATTCGCGACGGCGCATGCGTTCAGCCAAACCGAGCAGCCCCTCGTTTTCGACGGGCGAAAAGTCGGCGATGTTCAGGAAGTCGCGGTGCGGTGCAGCGGAGATGGCGTTCAAGTCAGCAAGGCCTGTGTGGCGAAGACGTAGAATCAAGCCGCGGCCGTCAGAGCGACGAGTGCGCGAGGAATCACGAAAAGGAATCAGAGAATATACTTGCGCAGATCCTCGTCTTCCGAGATCGCCTTGAGCCTCTCGCGAACCATCGTCGCATCGACTGTGACCGCCTCCTTGCCGCGATCGGGGAGTTCGTAGAGGACGTCCTCGAGCAGCGTGGTCATGACGGTGTGCAAACGGCGCGCGCCGATGTTTTCCATGCGCTCGTTCACCCGCGTGGCGACGCGCGCGATTTCGGCGATACCATCGGGTTCGAAAGTCAACGATGCGCCTTCGGCTTCGACCAGTGCGGCATATTGCTTGGTCAGCGCATTTTCCGGCTCGGTCATGATGCGGACGAAATCCTGTTCAGTCAGCGGCTTGAGCTCGACACGAATCGGAAAGCGACCCTGCAGTTCGGGAATGAGGTCGCTTGGCTTGGAAACGTGAAACGCACCGGCGGCGATGAAAAGGATGTGATCGGTCTTCACCATGCCATAGCGTGTCTGCACGTTTGAACCTTCCACGATCGGCAGCAGGTCTCGCTGCACTCCTTCGCGCGACACGTCCGGGCCCCCGCCCTGCCCGCGCTCACCGGCGATCTTGTCGATTTCGTCGAGAAAAATGATTCCCATGGCTTCGACACGTTCGAGTGCATCGGTCGTGACGTCGTCCAGATCGATCAGTTTGTCGAGCTCCTCGTCGAGCAGAATGCGACGCGCTTCCGTCACCTTCACGGTGCGTTTCTTCTTCCGCTTGGGCATCATGTCGCGGAACCATTCAGCGATGCTGTCCATCCCCTCGGGGGCCCCAGGGGTCATGACGTTGCCACCAGGCCCGGGGGTCGACTGCGTCACTTCAATCTCGACTTCGCGCGTTTCCAGTTGACCGTCGAGCAGGAGTTGCCGCAGCTTGTCGCGCGTCCGCTTGTAGCGATCGGCGCTGACGTCGGCATCGGTTGGGGTCGTGCCAACGGTGGACGACGACGCTGCGTCTGCTGCGTGGGCAGACGCCGAGCTCTGTGCGACGGCGGGCGGAGGCAGCAGCAGGTCGAGCAGGCGTTCGTCGACTTTTTCGTTCGCGAGATCTTCGACTTCGCTTTCGCGTTCGGTACGCACCATGTCGATCGCCCCTTCGACGAGATCTCGAACCATCGATTCAACGTCGCGCCCCACATAGCCAACTTCCGTGAACTTGGACGCTTCGACTTTTGTGAACGGGGCACCGGAGAGTTTGGCCAGACGTCGCGCGATTTCCGTTTTCCCCACGCCGGTGGGACCGATGAGAATGATGTTGTTGGGCGAAATTTCCTGGCGAATCTTTTCTGGCGCGCGCTGACGTCGCCACCGATTGCGCAGCGCAATCGCGACGGACTTTTTTGCGTCCGCCTGGCCAACGATATAGCGATCGAGTTCAGCCACGATCTGGCGCGGCGTGAGGTCGGCGAGACGGGCGATCGCCTGTTCTGTGCGGGGGGAAGGCATGCCGAACGGTAATTCGTAGTCTAGCTTTCGGGGATGTCCCTTTCGATATCGTTCGCGATGGTCCTGCAGTTGGCCGTCATGACTTCCGCCCGTCCTCCGGCTGAAGTTGCTCCCGTCCCTGAAAGCCAAGCCGTTCCGCACCATGCCCGCTTGGGCGAGGTGGATGTTGCGATGCCCGCGCCGCAAACGGCCGACGTCGTCATCGACGGCAAGCTCGATGAACCGATCTGGCGCTCCGCTCAGCTGCTGACCGGTTTCTCGCTGTATCAACCGACAGACCAGCGTCCGTCACCCGATTCGACGGACGTACTGGTGTGGTATTCGCCAACTGCGATCTATTTCGGCATCCGCGCCTACGAGCCGCACGGCAGCGTGCGCGCGACACTCGCCGATCGGGATCGCGTCTCGAGCGACGACAACATCGAAATCCATCTCGACACGTTCGAAGAGCGTCGACGCGCGTTCGTCTTCATCGTCAACGCACTCGGTGTGCAGGCCGACGGTACCAAGAGTGAAGGCGGTGGATTCATTCCCGGTTCGAACGTTGCTCCTGGACAGAATGATTTGAGTCCGGATTTTCAGTGGCAGTCGCGTGGCCATGTCGAAGCGTGGGGCTACGAAGTCGAACTCCGCATTCCGTTCAGCAGTCTGCGCTTTCCGTCGAAGGCGATTCAACGGTGGGGCATTCAGTTCAGTCGCAACGTGCAACACTCCGGCTATCAGGAAACATGGACCCCGGTAAAACGCGCGTCGGCGTCGTTCATCGCGCAGGAGGGCTGGTTGAGCGGGTTGCGCGGCATGCAACACGGCCTGGACGTCACACTGAATCCTGAAGTGACATCCACGATCGCGGGCTCGCCGTCTACGTCAAATCCCCGTAACTGGTCGTACGACAGCAAGCCGCGTATCGGTGGGAATATCCGCGCTGGACTTGGCAGCAACTTCGTGCTCAATGGCACGATTCGTCCAGACTTCTCGCAGGTGGAAGCCGACGCAACTCAGGTCGCTGCCGATCCTCGCTTTGCACTTTTCTACGCGGAGCGACGCCCGTTTTTTGTCGAAGGATCGGATCAGTTCAACGTTCCCAATACGCTCGTCTACACTCGGCGCATCGTGCAACCCGATGCCGCGCTCAAACTGACTGGCCGACTCGGTCGAGCGAACATTTCGCTGCTTTCGGCGCTCGACGCCGCACCAGCGGGTGCGTTGAACGACAGACCGCTCGTCGATATTCTGCGACTCACGCGCGATTTCAGCCAACAGTCGCAAGCCGGCTTCATTTACAGTGAACGCGTCAGTAATGGCATGTCGAACCGACTCGCCGGCTTCGATGTGCGCCACGTGTTCGGCAAATTGTACTATGGACAGCTGCAGTTTGCCGGAAGCACCACCCGGAGCGGCGGCGCCGATCGTACGGGCGCACTGTGGGAAGCGGTGGTCGACCGGACAGGTCGCGGCTTTGGGTTTCACTACAACGTGATCGGCATCAGCCCTGACTTCCGCGCGGACAATGGGTTTGTCGCACGCACGGGTTATGTGCAGCCGAGTGTGAGTAATCGCATGACGTTCTTTGGCGGACAGGGACGGCGGCTGGAGCGGGTGATGGTGTTTTCGAGCACGTCTGGACTTTGGCGCTACCGCGATTTCTTTCAGGGGAACAGCTTGCTCGAGAGCAGGGCAAGTATGAGCACCACGGCAACGTTGCGGGGTGGATGGTCGGTGGGATTCACGCCAGCGTTTGCCACGTACGCGTTCGATCCATCCAGATACGCCGGATTGGCGACCGAGAATGGCACGGCGACGCCCGATGCATTTGTCGTCGCGCCTCGCATTACGACCGCCACCGCTGCCCTCACTGTTGGGACGCCGCAGTTCCGTCGTTTTGCCGCCTCCGGTGGCGTGACGCGTGCCAACGACGTCGACTTTCTTGAAACGTCTCGTGTGAATCGCATGGCGTACAATGCGAGCGTCGATCTGCGACCAAACACGCGCGCGCGCATCAACGCGACTTATGCAAGCAACGAGTTCGTCCGGCGGCTGGATGGCGGCTCGAGCTTTTCGACACGGATTCCACGATTGAAGATGGAGTACCAGCTCGCGCGGCCGCTTTTTGTGCGCGTGATCGCGCAGTACGAAGCGACGCGGCGGGACGTGCTTCGCGATTATCGCACGGGGAGCATTCTGCTGACAAAGACGTCCAATGGCAGCTACGCACCGACCGTGTTGCGCGCGTCAAATCTGTTGCGCAGCGACTGGCTGTTTTCGTATCGCCCGCGCCCGGGAACGGTGTTTTTTGCCGGATATGGGGACAGTATGACCGAGTCCGACCCCCTCGCGTTCAACGGACTGCGTCGGGTAAGCGACGGTTTTTTTCTCAAGGCAAGCTGGCTCTTCACTCGGAACAGCGGGGTTGTCGGGTCGTGATACGGTCGGGCTCGTTAGATGGAAGGTGGGGATCCGGGACACGAGACTGAGCTGTGTGATAACAAAAACGTGCGGGACCCGCTAGGATTAGATGAGCGCGATGTTTACTGAATTTTCTCCCCCTTTTAGGGATCCTGCCCATGAAGAGCTCGCATCTGATCCGCATTTCGACTGTTGGTATGGTTTTGGCGATCGCCGCATGCTCGGGCGAGCCGAAGGCCGCCGCAGATAGCACCGCTTCCGCTGCAGGCGCGATGATGGACAGCGCGGGCAAGGCTGCTGTTGCTGCAACCGATAGCGTGAAGGCAGCAGCCGGCGCGATGGTTGACAGTGCCAAGGGCGCCGCGATGGCGGGTCTCGACAGCGCAAAGATGAAGGCCGGTGCCATGGTCGACAGCGCGAAGGGTGCGGCGATGGCCGGCGTCGACAAGGCAAAGGACAAGATCGCCGACAAGGCCGCCGATGCAAAGAAGGAAATCAAGAAGCCGTAGTTGAGGCTGGCTTTTCGTTAGGGCAGGAAACAGAAATCCCGGAGCGACGTCAGGTCGCTCCGGGATTCTTGTATTCACGCTGCAAGCACTCTCTACACGCTCGGCTCGATGACGGTGATATTCGTGTTCGTGTAGATGCAGATTTCACCGGCGATCGTGAGTGCTTTCTGCACGATGTCGCGAGGGGACAGCGGCGTTTCACGCAAGAGTGCACGGGCTGCCGCTTGCGCGTACGCACCGCCCGAGCCGATGGCCAGAACCCCGTCGTCCGGTTCGATGATTTCACCGTTGCCGGAAATCATCAGACCGTTGTCGACATCGGCGACGATGAGCAGTGCCTCCAGTCGACGGAGCACGCGATCGCTGCGCCATTCCTTGGCCAACTCCACCGCCGCCTTGGGAAGGTTGCCCGGATAACGATCGAGCTTTTCCTCGAACTTTTCGAAGAGTGTAAGCGCGTCGGCCGCGGAGCCGGCAAAACCGGCGAGCACTCGCCCGCCTTTGAGCGTGCGGACTTTGACCGCGTGCGACTTGGCCACCGTGTCGCCGACGGAAACCTGTCCGTCACCGCCCAAGGCCAGCTTGCCGTCGCGCCGAACGGCGAGGATTGTGGTGGCGCGCATCTGAGGAAGTGCCATCTTGCAAAATAGCACGTGCCAAAAAACGTGCATGATCGTGCGACCTGTCGCGCGCCTTCGCGCGATCATCGTCCACCAGCAATCGCACCCTACGACTACACCGCATGCCTTCACGCCCGATCAACTACGCCGATATCCTCGCCGCAAGCGCCCGCATTGCGCCACATCTCGATGGATCACCGGTCCGACACTACCCACAGCTGGATACGCTGGTCGGCCACGACATCCGCGTGCTGGTCAAGCACGAAAACCATCTGCCGGTGAACACCTTCAAAGTGCGAAACGCGACGTCGGCACTGACCGCGCTCCCGGCTGACGTGGCGGCGCGTGGCGTGGCGGCCGCGAGCACAGGCAATCACGGCCAGGGACTCGCATGGGCAGGCGCTCGACTTGACATACCCGTCACCATTTGCGTGCCGGTTGGCAACAATCCGGAAAAGAACGCCGCCATCCGCTCGTTGGGCGCGCGACTTGTCGAAACCGGCGACAGCTACGACGCCTCAGCGGCCGCGTGTGCCGCGATCGCCGCCGAGGAAGGGCTGACGGTCGTGCACTCGACAAACAACCGTGACGTGCTTGCTGGCGCGGGAACGCTGACTGCCGAGTTTCTCGAACAAGCACCGGAACTCGATGCGATCGTGATCGCGGTCGGCGGCGGTTCGCAGGCTGTTGGCGCGATTGTCGTGCGGGATGCCATCGCGCCCAACCTTGTCGTGTACGGCGTGCAAAGCACTGGCGCGCGAGCGCAACACGATGCCTGGCATGACGGCCGGACGCGCAGCGGCGAAATCGCGAACACGTTCGCCGAAGGAATTGCCACCGGATCGACGTACGAGCTGACATTCGACACCCTGCGATCGGGACTCGCGGATTTCGTGCTGACGACCGATGCCGACATGGCCCAAGGCGTTCGCGATCTACTCCGCATCACGCACAACCTTGTCGAAGGAGCCGGTTCGGCGGGGCTGGCCGGGCTTCACGCACTCGCACCGCGACTGGCGGGACAAACGGTCGGGATCGTGTTGTGCGGCGGCAATCTCGACGCCGCACGATTGATGGAGATTCTTGCGGGGCGACTGTAGCCACGCGCGTAGACCGAAGCACGTGTCAGGCGCGCGGATGCGCCTGACGATAGACCTTTTTCAATCGTTCGACGCTGGTGTGCGTGTAAATCTGCGTGGTGCTGATGCTGGCGTGGCCGAGCAGTTCCTGCACTGCGCGGAGATCCGCACCCGCGTCTACCATGTGTGTGGCGAAGGTGTGGCGCATCGAGTGTGTGGTGAGTCCGGCTCCTTCGTCGACGGCAGCCAGCAGATTCACGACCGCATGCTGAATGGCCCGCGGACTCATGCGACCTCCGCGCTCGCTCAGAAAAACGGCGCCGCGCGCAACGCGTCCGGCCTTCACGCCGCCAAGTTTGCTGATCAGCGCGTCGCGCTTGACGAGATAATTTCGCGTGGCCCGCTGCGCATGATCGCCAAGTGGCACGATGCGCTCCTTGCGCCCCTTGCCGCGCACCTTCACCTGCTGCGAAACGAGATCGAGGTCCCCAAGATCGATGCCGCGCAATTCTGATAGCCGCAGCCCGCACGAGTAGAACAGTTCAAGCATCGCGAGATTGCGAACGTCAGTGAAGTCACCCGAATGTGAACGGGTCGTGGCGTGCTCCATCAGCGTTTCCGCCTGATGCTGATCGAGATACGACGGGAGCGTGCGCGGCAAGCGCGGCGATCCGACGGCGCGCGCAGGATTGACGTCTACCCGCTCATCACGATGCATCCAGCGATAGAAACTCCGAACGGCACTGAGGCCGCGGGCAATCGAACGCTTGGCGAGACCGCGACGCGTGAGATGCGCCATGAAGCCGCGGATGTCGGCGCGACCAAGCGCGTTCCAATCCCAGCCAGCGATGCCGTGTGTCGATCCAAGCCAACCGCTGAACTCGCGCAGGTCCCGACTGTAGGCGGACACGGTGTTCGGCGAAAGATCGCGCTCCTTGGTGAGATGCGTCAGAAACTCGGCGATCTCGGTTGGCAGCGGTGTCTCATTTTCAGATGACGCATGGTCAGCAACCGGTGACGCGGCGACAGCGATCGTACCTCCATGCTTCGTGTCACCCTGATCGCCAGCGCGCTCGGGGTCAGTCATTCGACGAGCACGCGCTACCCGATGCGCGCCGGCGTCGCGACAAGACTTGCCGCGTCGCACCAGGCGTTCAGATCGGCCAGCGCACGCGTGGCGTAATGGCGTCGCTTTCCGAGTTTGTCGCGCATCTCCTCGCGAGAAAGCCCCTCGAGCTCATCGAGCAATCCGAAGTTCGCGTTCATCGGCTGGAAATGACGCGGGTCGGCTTCGCGGAGATAGCGGTAGAGCGCGCCGAGCATGGTTGTCGGCGGCGGAACGACAGGGTCTTCTCCGGCCAGCATGCGGGCGAGGTTGATGCCAGCGAGCAAGCCTGTTGCCGTGCTCTCCGTATAACCCTCAACACCAGTGATCTGTCCGGCGAACATGGTTGTTGGTGCGTCGCGCAACGAGAGATGGGGCGTGAGTGCGGCCGGTGCGTTGACGTAGGAGTTGCGATGGATCGATCCGAAGCGGAGAAACTCCGCGTCGGCGAGACCGGGAATCATGCGAAAGACACGTTGCTGCTCCGGAATGCGAAGCCGCGTCTGGAAGCCGACGAGATTCCACATGCGACCAGCGCGATCTTCCATGCGCAGTTGTGCGACGGCCCATGGCTTGTTGCCGGTGCGCGGATCACGCAGCCCGATCGGTTTCATCGGACCAAAGCGCAGTGACTCGCGTCCGCGACGCGCCATCTCTTCGACCGGCATGCAGCCGTCGAAATACGGGACTGCATCGAACTCGTGCGCGGTGAACTGGTCGGCCGTGGTGAGCGCGTCGAGAAATGCTTCGTACTCGTCGCGGGTGAAGGGGCAGTTGAGATAGGCGCCTTCTTCGCCCGCGCTCTCCATGGTCTCCTTGCCCCACCGCGACGCGCGGAAAGTGATGTCAGGATTTACGGATTCGAAGGACACGACCGGCGCGATCGCATCGTAGAACGCGAGCGACGCGACACCCAGACGCGCGCGCACCGACTCGGCGAGGGCATCCGACGTGAGTGGACCTGTGGCGATGATGCCAGGCGAAGGGATGTCAGCGACTTCCTCGCGCACGACGGTAATACGGGGGTGCGCGTGCACGCGATCGCTGACCGCTTGCGAAAAGATCTCGCGATCAACGGTGAGCGCCGTTCCACCCGGGACGCGCGCGCCGTCCGCACATTCGAGAATCAGCGAACCCAACACGCGCATCTCGGCTTTCAGCAGGCCATGCGCGTTGGTGGTTTCCGTGCTCTTGAAAGTGTTGGAGCAGACGAGCTCACCGAGCTTTTCGGTGCGATGCGCCGCGGTACCACGCACCGGACGCATTTCGTGCACGACGACGTCGTGGTCGCGCTGCGCCAACTGCCAGGCCGCCTCGCTACCGGCGAGTCCGCCGCCAATGATGTGAATCGGTTGCCTGACGCTCATGCGCGGAATGTAGCGGCACGACTCCACAGGGCGAGAGTGCCGTTCGACCCGATGCTGACCAAATCCCGTTCATGCTCGTAACGTTGTGCAAGCTGACGTTTGAACGCCACGATTCCTCCCTTCTCTTCCCGATTTCCCATGCAAAGCGATCGCCGAAGCGTACGGAGAAGCCTCCGCTGGCCCGTGGTTGCCGCGACCGCATTGGCGCTTCTCGCGCTGGCCGTCGTTGCCGTGTGGGCGCCCGATCGATCGGTCGAAACGCTCAGTGCGCGATGGGCGCCCGCGCCGTCCCGCTTCATCACCGTGGGTGGCCTGCGCGCACACCTGCGCGACGAAGGACCGCGCGATGATTCGGTGCCGGTGGTGCTGCTGCATGGCACGTCCGCAAGCCTCCACACGTGGGAAGGGTGGGCGGCTGCGCTGCGCACCGATCACCGCGTCATTCGCATGGATCTCCCCGGTTTCGGACTGACCGGGCCCACGGCCGACAACGACTACTCCATCGAATCGTACGTCCGATTCACCCTCGCGCTCCTCGACTCACTCGGCGTCAAGCGATTCAACATTGCCGGGAATTCCCTTGGCGGCGAAATCGCGTGGCATGTGACCGCTGCGGCGCCCGAGCGAGTGCAACACATGGTGCTCGTGGATGCGGCGGGCTTTCCGATGTCATCGACGTCGATGCCAATCGGGTTTCGCATGGCGCGCACGCAATCGCTCGCTTGGCTGATGACACGCATCCTGCCAAAGGCTGTGGTCGCGTGGAGCGTGAAGAGTGTGTACGGCAATCCGGCGTTGGTGAGCGATAGTCTGATCGATCGCTACTTCGAATTGACGTTGCGCGCAGGCAACCGCGCGTCGTTGCCACAACGATTTGCGCAATCGAAGCCGGGCGCCGATACGGCGTTGCTCCGTGGCCTGAAAGTGCCGACGCTGATTTTGTGGGGCGCAAAGGATGGGCTCATTCCGCCGGATCATGCGACGCGATTTGCACGCGATATCGCCGGGAGTCGGATGATCCTGTACGACGGAGTCGGGCACGTACCGCAAGAAGAGGCGCCAGCGAAAACCGTTGCGGATGTGCGGGCGTTCCTCGCACCGTCGGTGACGGCCAACCGGTAGCGGCAGGGGTCAATTGCACCAACACAGCACGCGACGCCCAGAACCCGGACGTCGCGCGCTGTGTTTGTGTCGATTGATACTTATGCGACTTCGGCCACTTCCTCTGCTTGCTCTGATGTGGCGACGTCCCACTCGTTGCTGCACTTGAGGCACTTGCGATACTGGCCCCTCGTTTTGTTGCTCTTCATTTCGGCGCCGACATAGCCGCAGTCCGGGCAGCTTTCCGCGACGGGCTTGTCCCATACGACGAAATCGCAGTTGGGATAGTTCTCGCAACCGTAAAACGCCTTTCCGCGCTTCTTGCTACGACGTTCGGCGATTTCACCACCGTCCTTCGGGCAGAAGACACCTGTGGGCATGGAGCGCGTGCCGCGACACTTTGGAAACTTGCTGCAACCGAGGAAGTCGCCAGAGCGGCCGTGGCGAATGACCATTGGTTCGCCGCATTCCTGACAGAGATACTTGGTCAGTTCGGCGGGCTTCTTGTCGCCCTTGATAGGGCGTGTGTACTTGCAGTTTTTCGGATGATTTTCGCAGGCGATGAACGGCCCAAAAAATCCGCCCTTGGCGACGAGCTTTCCGCCGTCGAGCGGGCAGCGTTCGTTGGGAAGCGCCGACAGGTCGTAGGCTTCGCCGATGAGCACATCGAGATCGTCGTCGTTAAGTGTGCGCTGGAACGGTGTCCAGAATTCACTCAACGCGACCTGCCACTCGATTTCGCCATCGGCAATCTTGTCGAGTTCTTCTTCCATGAGTGCGGTGAAGCCGACGTTGAAGACGTCCGGGAATTTCTTCACCATCACCTTTTCGACCGTTTCGCCCAGCGAAGTTGGGAAGAAGCGACGTTGTGTGAGTTCGACATACCGTCGGTCGGCGAGCACCGAGATGATCGATGCATACGTGGAGGGACGGCCAATGCCCAACCGCTCGAGTTCCTTGACCAGCGACGCTTCGGAGAAGCGCGGCGGTGGCTCGGTAAAATGCTGTGTCGATGCAATGGCCTTCACCGGCACATGCTCCTCGACTTCGAGGAACGGCAAAGCTTGCTCGTCTTCGAGCGCCTTGCTGTCGCCTTCTTCGCGCGCTTCGCGATAGAGGACGAGGAAACCCTGGAACTTGATCACCGAGCCCGTGGAGCGGAACAAATACTGGTGTTGTCCGGCGGCGATATCAAAATCGACCGTGGTCGTGTCGAAGACTGCCGGCGCCATCTGGGACGCCATGAATCGCTGCCAGATGAGCTGATAGAGTTTGAATTGATCGGCCGTGAGTTTTTTTTCGATCTTGGCGGGCATGCGCGCCGGATCGGTTGGACGAACGCCTTCGTGTGCGTCCTGTGCGTTCGCCTTGCCTGACGGATAGAGCTGCGGCGTTGCCGCGAGGAACTGTTCACCGAATTGCGCGCGGAGCGACTCGCGTGCGGCGAGTGCGGCGACTTCGCTGATGCGTGGCGAGTCGGTACGCATGTAGGTGATGAGACCGACCGTGCCGTCTTCACCACCGATGTCCACACCTTCGTAGAGGTCCTGCGCAAGTCGCATCGTGCGCTTGGAGCCGAAGCCGAGCTTCTTGGCGGCTTCCTGTTGTAACGTCGACGTTGTGAACGGCGCAGAGGGATTTTTGCGGCGTTCTCGACGCTTGACGTCGGTGACGACGAATTCCTTCAGTCCGTCGAGATCAGCGAGCATGCGATCGGCGTCTGCACCAGTCGGGATTTCGGGCTTCTTGCCGTCGACCTGATGGAGTTTGGCCATGAATGCTTGCGCGCCCTTTTGCAGATCAGCGGCGATCGTCCAATACTCGACGGGCGTAAACGCGCGGATTTCGCGTTCGCGTTCGACGATGATGCGCAATGCGACTGTCTGAACGCGACCGGCAGAAAGACCCTTTTTGACCGTTTTCCAGAGCACCGGGCTGGCCTTATAGCCCACGAGTCGATCGAGCACGCGACGTGCCTGCTGCGCTTCGACTTTATGCACGTCGATGTCGATAGGCGCGGCAATGGAGGCTTTGACTGCTTCCTTCGTGATTTCGTGAAACATCACGCGACGGATCGGCGCGGTGACGGCGTGGCGCTTGGGCTGTGTGAAGAACTGTTCGACGTGCCAACCGATGGCTTCCCCTTCGCGATCAGGGTCGGTGGCGATGAAGATCTGACTCGCGCCCTTGGCGATTCTTTTGAGATCGGCGAGGATGTCTTCCTTGCCTTCGATGGTCACGTATTCGGGGGCGAAGCCGTGTTCGATATCGATGCCGAGTTTTTTGGCCGGGAGATCGCGGACATGACCGACTGTGGCGCGGACTGTGTAGTCGCGCCCGAGGTATTTGCCGATGGTTTTGGCTTTGGCTGGCGATTCGACGATGACAAGCGACGTGCCGCCGACCGGCGGTGCGCCATCGTCTTCACCGTGATCGATTGCCGCCGCGCTGCGGGCCTTGGCGCGAGTGCTCGCCGATTTCTTGGCAGCGGCCTTTTTGCTGACGGTCTTGGTCGCGCGTTTAGAGACCGCGGTCTTGGCGACCGTGGCGACACTCACGAGGGACTTGGCCGTCTTTTTTGCGGCGGTCGCGCTCTTTGTTGCGGAGCGCTTGGCCGGGGTTTTCGTAGCCTTCTTGATTGGCATCAGCTCAGTGTACCTGCGTGCGGTCGCCGTGACTGGTGGGGTCATCAAAGCCACCGTCGTCCGCGATGGCACGGATTTCCGGCAAGCCGATACGACCTTCCACATGCACCAGCGCGCGCTCGACCAACTGCTCGAAATCGTTGAGACTCACCGCGCCGGATCCCCCCAGCATCACCAGGTATCCCCAAGCCTCGGCGGTGAATCTGCCGCGCTCGTGCGGCCCCTGAACTCGAAGGGGCGCCTCACGCGAAATCAGTATGCCATCGGACGAAAAAGCTGACGCATTATCGCTATAGAGAAGTGAGAGAATCTCACCAATTTGCCAGCGGTCATACCCTTGAGACGACAAATAGGCTTTGACCTCGTCGACTGCTGTGTCGGCGCGGAAGCGTGCCCGAAGATCCTCAAGTACCGGTATCCAGCGATGATCCATTGCCTAACCTAGCCTTGGGGTCAAGTCATGGGCAAGCGCCACAATGAGGTCGATAACTCGTTGCGAATCATTGAGTTCCACATCGATTTCAAGATCGGATTGCCCATAAAGGCTCGCTCTGCTCGTCCACAAACGTTCGATCGTGGCCAGTGGATGGGGGCCGGCCAACAGAGGACGAACAATGCGGGAGCGCGCCAGTCTTCGGAGCGCTTCGGCCGGGGTGATTCGGAGATGGACGAGGCGCGCCGGGGGGCGCAACAGATCGGCGGCGCCGACGTTGGTAATCCAACCTCCACCCGGGGACAGAACCATCGGCGGCACAGAGACAAGTTCATTTGTTATTTCAACTTCCAACTTCCGGAATTCTACTTCACCACGCTGTACGAAGAGCTTGGCGACGGGAATCCCGGTCCGCTTTTCGATTTCGCTGTCGAAGTCAAGAAATGGCCGGTGCAGCTGCTTGGCGAGGGCCCGCCCGACGGTGGACTTGCCGGCACCGGGCAGTCCGACAAGGACCACATGACCATCAAACTGACGGCCGGTGGATTCGCTCACCCCAAGCGCTCGTCGAGGCGAGCGAGGTAGCCAGCAAGGTTGCGTTTGACCTCGCCGAGCGAGTCGCCACCGACTTTTTCGAGGAGGGCGTCGGCCAGAATGAAGCTGGCCATGGCTTCAGCGATGACTCCCATGGCGGGTACCGCAGTCACATCGCTTCGTTCCGCGACTGCGGCTGCGGCTTGGCCGGTGGCGACGTCAACGGTGCCGAGGGGCCGCATCAATGTGGAGATGGGTTTCATGGCGACGCGAATGACGAGCGGCTCTCCGGTGGTCATGCCGCCTTCGGTTCCGCCGGCGTTGTTGGTACGGCGTTTCACATGACCCGCGCGTGTGCGACCGGGTGCGGCGTCGATTTGGTCGTGGACGTCGGCGCCAGTGCGGCGTGCAGTTTCGAAGCCGAGTCCAATTTCGACGCCTTTTACCGCGGGAATAGAGAGCATGGCCTGGCCGAGTCGTCCATCGAGTCGGCGATCCCAGGAGACGTGGGAGCCGAGTCCGACGGGAAGACCGGTGACGACCACTTCACAGATACCGCCGAGGGTGTTGCCTGATTGTTGGGCTGCATCGATGCGTTCGATCATGCGCGCTTCGGCGTTGGGGTCGAGCGTGCGGAGTTGTGACGCGTCGGCGGCAGCGTTGATGTCAGCGGGGAGTGCATCGGGGCGGGCTGCGTCGACGCCACCAAGATGCACCAGATGCGATCCCACGTAGACACCGATTTCCCGCAGCAGCACTCGGCAGATCGCACCGGCCGCGACGCGCGCTGTTGTTTCGCGTGCCGAGGCGCGTTCCAAGATGTCGCGGGCGTCGGAGCGATCGTATTTGAGAATGCCGGTAAGGTCGGCGTGTCCCGGGCGGACGCGTGTGACGCTGCGTTTGCGCGGTCCATCGGCGTCGCCTTCGCGCGGCGCGGCATCCATGATCTCGATCCAGTTTTTCCAGTCGCTGTTTCGGATCAGCATGGAGACGGGGGAGCCCAGTGTTTCGCCAGCGCGGACGCCGGAGAGGAATTCGATGCGATCGGTCTCGATCTGCATGCGTCGTCCACGCCCGTAGCCTTGCTGGCGACGTGCGAGGTCGGTGTCGACATCGGCGGCGAGCAGTGGAAGGCCGGCCGGAATGCCTTCGAGTATCGAGACGAGCGCGGGCCCGTGTGATTCGCCGGCGGTAGTGAAGCGGAGCATGGGGGAAAGCGGATGGCGCCGTGGAACTACGTGTCGCGCGGAGCGCGCGGAAAACTGCGGGGGTGTGACGAGGCGCGTGTTGTATTTCAGAGGAGAACGAAGGGAACGTAGAGGAGGGTAGAGGGAAACGCACGGGTGGATTTTTACGGAGGAGAGTGGCACACGCACATACGCCGCGCTCCCGTGTGCGGGGGAGCGCGGCGCGTGTGAGGAGCGGAGGCGTTGATGTCTGTCGCCTGTGTTCAGTCGTGCTGGAGGATCAGTTACAGGTCGTGGTGAATGTGTCCGGGAGTGCGACCATGGTGACACCGCGTTTGGTAGCGCCGATGAGGACGATTTGCCCGTTGGGGCGGATGGATGCGCGGACCGGTCCGATGATTGGATCGCGGATGGCCACTGTGGCGACTTTCTTGTAGCAGTAGCTGTCGAAGATATCGATGACAGGCTCGCTGGACGCAACGAAGGCAAGTCGTGTTTTCAGCGGAGTCGAATTCTTGCCGGTGTTCATGGGGTGGAAGTCGAGACCGCCGCCGCTGGACTTCGACTGCAGGATCCCTTGCAGTCGGAGTGTGGGATCGAGGATGTAGGTGGAGTCGCCTTTGATGGCTGCGAGTTCGCCATCGAAGTTGATCCCGACGCCTTGCACTCGTGCAAAGGTGTTGGCGATGAAGTCGCTGACGTCGAGTGGACGTGAGAGACCCAGATCGATCACTGGGAGCGGTGGGAACAGGTCGAGGCCGATGGTGGCGTCAAAGCCTATGGCGCGACTGCCGAGTACCGGTCCGCCTTCGCCGACGATCGCGCGTCGGAAGTTGCCGGAGTTGCGAACGAAGGTGGTGTCGCGAAAGGCCAGCTGATCGAGGCGAACGATGATCGAGTAATTGAACTTCGTGCCATCCGGAGCAGTGATGGTCTGCTTGGCGGGCAAGAGGATGGAGTCGCTACCAAAACCTTGGGCAGCGTAGCGTACGATTTCGAGTGTGTCGGCGCGACCAGCGCTTTGCCCGATGGCTTGCTCGAAAAAGAAGTGTGACGAGCGCTTGGTGATGTTTTCCCAGCGAACGGTGCCTTGATTCGGGAAAGGGGCCGACTGTCCGGGGGTGGGTGTTGTCGAGTAGACAACGACGACGTCCTGGCAAGGCGAGCCGAGTGCGAGCCCGCCGGTGCAGGTTGAGGCGATGAACTGCGGGCGATCGCTGAAGTCGTATGCCGTGCGCTGCGTGATGGGTAGATCGGTTGTTGCCGACTTCACGGTTGTGACGCTGTAGGCGACGATGTTCGGCAGTGCATAGCGGAACACTTCGCGTCCGGTCGACCCTTGCTTCAGGTCGATGTAACTGATGTTGGTACCGCCGGAGTTAGCGATCAGGAGGGTGTCACCCATGACGCCGTCGCGAGTGCGGGGCCAGGGTGTGATGCCCCATGGGCGCGATCCGACGATGACCGGCGATTTGAACGACGAGTCGGCGAGGTTGAAGACTTCGACCTGATTGCGCTCGATGTTTGTGAGGTAGAGTCGGTCGTTGCGTGGAAAGTAGAGCGCATCGGCGATGACACCCCCGGTTGGCAGCGGATTCGTGAAGCCGTTGACGACGAGTGCAGTATCGAGGCGAATTGCACCTGACGTGTAGCGTGCGACGTCCCGACGGCCGTTGGTATTGCGGGCAAAGCCAGCGACGGTGACCTGCGTGGGGAAGACGGTGATTGGCAGGCGTGTCCTGAAGGTGCGAACCAGTGTCGAGAAGCCGCCGTTGGAAGTGACCGAGTCGGCGACCAGCAGTTGTCCATTCAGTCCGCGCACTTCGTAGCCCAAGACTGCAATACCGACTGGATCGGTGGCTTCGACGAAGACCGTATCGCTGACTTCGAGCCGATTTATGACACCGGTCTTCACCACAGGGATAGTGGTGGCGGTAGTCTGGCTGAGCACAGTGTAGGTCACGGGTGCGCCCGGGACGCGCTGGTTGAGCGAGTCGACGATGAAGGGCGTGACCGTGATGAGTTGTCCCCTGACCGTATCGGGAAGGACGAGGGTATCGAGGATGGCGACGGAATCCTTGAGGGGTGCGCCGAATAGTGCGGAGTCGCGAGTGACGTATGCGCCGGCGGTGGTGTAGCCGAGAGTACGGACCTTGTAGCGAGCCTTGGCGGAGAGCGAAAGCACGAGCGACTTGCCCGACACCACCGGTGAGCCCGCGCTGGGGCTGGTGATCAACACGCTGGGCGGCGCCAGATTACCGACGGTAAGAATCAGACGCGCGGTATCAGAGAGATTGCCCGCGCCGTCGATGACGACGGAGCGAATGTTGACCGTCGAACCGAGTGGTGCGGAGGGCGGGACACGGAATGAGAGCGCGAGGCTGATGCTTTGCACCGCGGTCGTGATGGTGGTGTCGAATTGCGACGTGACGCTGCCGCTGGCGAACACGCGGATCGTCTTCAGGCCGACGTTGTCTGTCGCGTTGACTTTGAGTGCGAGCAGCGTATCGGCGGCGTCAGTTTCCTTTGCGAGGGTGACGCGCGGTGCGATGCCATCGCGGAAGGGCGGATCGATGACTTCATCGCCTTTGCACGCGGTGAAGGCAACGAGTGCGCCGATGGCGACGAGCGTGCTCAGCGTCGATGCGGGCGATCGGCGCCGCGCGGTCGCGTGAGCGGTGTTGATTGCAGACATTGGTTGAGTCTCCTCGTCGCCTTAGCGGCCTGGGGGCGGCGGCATTGCGCCGTCGTCGAGGATGTGGGGCGTGACGAGAATGAGCAGATCGCGTTTCGTTTCGTTCTTCGAGTTCTGCGAAAAGAGGCGACCAATGAAGGGGAGATTCATGAGCACCGGAATGCCGCTGCGGAAGCGTGTCGTTTCGGTGACCGTGAGTCCGCCGATGACTGCGGCTTCGCCGTCGGCGACGAGCACCTGTGATTCGGCGCGTTGGCGATTGAAGATGACGCCCACATCGGTGGCTGCGATTTCCGCGCTCGAGTTTTCCGCCTTGATGCTCATGAGCACCATACGGTTGTTCGTGATTTGCGGCGTGACTGAAAGTTTGATGCCGGCTTCTTCTTTCGAGACTGCAGCGCGGGGGAAGAAAGCCTGTGCGTTCGGCTGCCCGGCACCACCACCACCGCCACCACCGCCTTGTCCACCCGCACTTGCGTCGATGACTCGGATGGGGATTTCCTGGCCGACAAAGATTTCGGCCGAGCGGTTGTTGAGGATCGTGATGCTGGGCTCGGACTGGACGTCGGCGAGTGACGACGACTGGAGTGCGTTGAGGAAGGCCGTGAGCTGGTAGCGACCGAGCGCTGTGCTGTAGATCAGGTTGAGTGCGTTCGGCTTGATCGCGTTGTTTGCGTTGGCGATACCGGCGATGGCATTGCCGCCCAGTGCGATACGTGCCGGTCCTTCAAAGGGTGTACCGCCGCCGATCGCATCGGGCACGCCATCGCCGTTGGTGTCGATCGGCTTCATCGTGTTCGGATCGATGCGCGGCACAAGCTGCTGGAAGAATTGCTTGTTGCCCGTGCCCAAGTCGTAGGCGAGTCCGATATCCTGGATGCCGGTGCGATTGACGAAGATGATCTTGGCCTTGATCGCGACTTGCTGGGTGCGCACGTCGAGTTCCTTGAGGCGGGCGATGATCTCGGGGAGACGTGACGGTACGTCAGTGATGATCAACTTGTTTGTCGCGCTGTCGGCGACGACCGAGCCGCGAACCACACAGCCCTGCCCTGCACCGGGATTGTTCTGCGACTGGCCACCGCTGCCACCGCCGGAGCCACCTTGGTTCATGGGTACGCCGGACTGCATGGAAGTGAGTCCTGTGCAATCGCGTCCGAGCAGCGCGACAACGGTTTTGGCGAGTGCCGTCGCCTTGGCGTAGTTGACGTCGATGATCTGGGTGATCGTCGGCTCGAGCGCCTGATTTGATGCGAGGTTGCGATAGCTGTCGACGGTGATGATGCCCGACGCGTCTTCAGTCGCCGCGAGGCCCTGCGCCTGCAGGATTGCCTGGAGTGCAACGTCCCACGGCTTGTCGGCGATGTCGGCGGTGACGGTGCCGCTGACGTCCTTGCCGACGACGATGGTGCGGTTGGAGAAGGTTGCGAAGGCGGCGATGACATCGCGGATATCGGTGCCGTCGTAGCTGACCGTGATGCGCGGCTTTTGCTGACGACGAACGATCGGCGCGGGAAGCGCTGCTGCGCCGTCGGTGCGATCGACATCGACGCGCATTTTCTGGGTGCTGGTAATACTGATCGGGGTGTGATCGGCTTGCGCGTCGGCTTTCTGTTCAGCGGCGTAGACAGCTTCGGCTCTCGCTTCTGCTTTTGCGGCTGCGTTTTGCACAGCCTTGGCGACCGGCCTGTCTTCAGCGGTGGGCGCTTTCGGCTTGACCTTTGTGGAATCGCCGGTGCGCGATGCACTGTTCTGCACGGGCGTTGTGACGGGTGAATCGAGGCGGCCGGCAGCGAATGCGACGATCGTTGCGGTTGGCGTTACCGACGCGGCGGTCAAGGGAGTGCCGTTCGTCTGCCAGCGCGCGAATGCGGTGCTGCCGCCGCTGACGATCAGGCGGAGTTCAGCGCCATTGCGGGCGACGGTGTAGTGGCGCGACGCATCGAGATCGATGACGAGGCGCACCGTGTCGGTGCGATACTGGGAGAGTCGCACGTTGCGAATGGAACCGCGCGCGACGCCGTCGTAGGTAGAGTTGCGGAGCGCGAGGCTGGCGCCACCGAGATCAATGACGAGCCGCGTCGGGCCGTCGATCACGAAATGATTGACGCTGATGGCAGAGTCGATCGTGATCGTGACTTCAGCGCCCGTTGCGCCAGGTGCGATGGAGATACTGGAGACGCGACCGCGACCGGGGGTTTCGAGTGCGGTGCGTGCGGTGCTCAGGTGAGCAGCGGAGTCTGTGCGAACTGCGGCGCTTCCGTGCGCAGCGAGTGCGAGTGTTGCGGCGATAACCGCAACGGTCGTCGATCCCATCATGGGTTCCTCAGTTTCGTCGTGTCACTGCTTAGCCGCAGCGTTTCCTGCCGATTGAATCCGAACTCGTCGAGCGTGAACTGCACGGACTTCTGTTTGATGCCTGAGACGCGGAGGCGACCGAGTTGCTGGCCGACGCGAATGCGGTACTGCTGCTTGGAGAAGCTGTCGCGGAGGATCGCCACGGAGTTGTTGCCGTCCGGATCGAATGCGACCGCGGTGAGTCGGAGATCACTAAGCAGCGGACGGACGTCGCTGGTGCTCATGAGCGACTTGTATGGATCGCGACGGCCGGAGCCGTTGTAGTCGAAGACTTCGCGCTGAATAATGATTTCAGCGGGGAGTCCGGCGCCTTTTCTGGTGCTGGCTGCCGCAGTCGGCGCGTCAGCACTGGGCGTGACGGTACCGGCAGAAACCGCGGTGACGGTGGACGGCGCGGTGCGCGCAGGCTGTTGTGCGGTCAGTGCGGAGGCGGCGAGAGAAGCGACGGCAAGAAGCGCCGCGAGTTTCGCGTGGAGCGGGCGGGACGCGATCATGAGGACTTCCCCTGTGCTGCAGACGGCTTCGGCGGCGTCGTGCGCTCGACGTAGGTCTGCAGCATGATGGTTGAGGCGAGCGCACCCTTTTGCGCAGTCTTGATCGGCGACTGGCCACGGATGGGCGATCCGCTGATGATGGAGAACGAAACTGGTGCGACGATGCGTGGCAGCGAGCCAACGTTGGCGAGGAACGCACCGAATTGGTGGTATCCGCCGATGATGGTAACGGTGTAGCGATAGGTGTCGAACCGATCGCCGGGGATGACCGCTTCCGGCGTAACGCCGCCGACGTCGAGGCCGGCGCGACGTGCAGCGGTCGACACTTCTTCGAGCAACGCGGGCACTTCCTGTCCGGTCGGCACGAGGCGCCGCATGACGACAAGTGCCGAACGATTTTGGGCAGCCTGTGTGCGCAGAGTTTCTATGTTACCGGCGGCGAATTCCTTCGCTGCCTTCTGATTCGCTGTTTCGAGTTGCGCGAGGCGTTCGTTGTCGGCGGTGAGCTGCGCAGTGCGCGTGGCATACGGGTACATGACGTAGGCCACGGTGAGCGCGATTGCCGCAAAGCCGATGACCAGTTTGATCTGGTCGCGCTTGGTGGTCGGGAGGAGAGCCATATGATTCTCGGGTTCAGCGAACCGGGACTACGAGCGGTGAGGTCCGAACGACCCCGACCGGCGGCACTTCATACGCAGCGGTGAGTTCGAACTGCGTGACGTCCTTGTTATCGACGACCACGATTTCCGATTTTGTCAGCGCGACCTTTTGAATGAACACCGAGCTTTCGAGCTGGCGCATGAACATCGTGAGGGCCTGGATGTCGACCGTCTGGCCGACGATGCGAAACGCCAGATCGGGGTGGATATTGACGGTATCGGCTGCGGATTTTGCGGCATGGAGCTTGGCCGCTGAATCGGTGCTGACTTTCGTGGCTGCCGTTGCGGGAGCAGTGGCGTTGTGCGTGGTATCGGCGCCCGGAGGGAGCGGAGCCTTGCTCGTCTGCTCGAGGATGGTGAGCCATGTGAAGGCTGGGAGCGCGCGACTCACTTCGTCGAGGATGTGGGCCCAGTTGTAGCGATTGTCGTCGATCGTGCGAATGATCTGCAGCTGCCGATGAACGGAGTCGCGTTCTGCGGTGAGCTTGCGACGTGCATCGAGCACCGTTGCGTATCGTGTCGAATCCCGAACCGCGGTTTCGAGTTTGGTGGTGACTTCCGCGGCGCGCGCCTGTTGGGACGTGAAGAGGACACCGACCGTGGCGAAGGAGATTACGACTGCAGCGGCGGCGCCGACGAGCCAAGGATCGCGAATGCGCTGACCGACGGAGCCGATTGCAGCGGCGACGTCGAAGCTGTTACCACCGCGCGCAGACTTTCTGCCACCGGGGAGAAGATTGATCTGAAGCATCATCGTCGGGTTCCTCAGGCCGCTGCGCGGAGAGCGAGACCGACGGGCAGCATCAGCAGCGGTGCAACTTCGTCAGCGGACAGGAATTCCATGGCGCCATCGCGCACACTGATGCGTGCGAGAGCATTGGCCGGTTGCACAGGGATGCGGAGGCGTTCGCCGAGCCACTGGAGCAGGCCTGGAACGCGAGAGCCGCCGCCGCAGGCGTAGACGGCGCGAATCTGACCGAAGTTGCGTGACGATGTCGCGAGGAAGGTGGACGCGCGCTCGACACCGACGGCGATTTCTTCACCGCGCATGGCAACGGCACCATCGAGTTCCAGTGTGCGATCATAGCCGCGGAGCATCTGTTCGCCTTCGTCGCCACCGATGCCGTGTTCGCGCTGCAGATCTTCGCGGAAGCGGCGTGTGCCGACCGTGAGATCGCGCGTGAGAATCGGTACACCGTCGTCGAGGATATTGAGATTCGTGATTTCGTTTCCGATGTTGAGCAGCGCGACGGTGCCCTGCATTGCATCGGGGTGATTCGTTTCGAACGCATTGTGCAGCGCGAAAGCGTCAACGTCGATGACCGCTGGCGCCGCGCCTGCTTCTTCGAGGAGGTGACGACGCGCCTGCACGAGATCGCGCTTGGCGGCGACGAGCAGCACGCTCATCTCGAGGCCATCGGCGTCCGGATCGAGGATCTGGAAGTCGAGTTCTACGGACTCCATATCAAAGGGAACGTGTTGTTCCGCTTCCCATCGCATGAGTTCACGGGCCTGCGCTTCCTTCACGCGTTCGATGGAAATTTTCTTGACGATGACGTCACGTCCGCCGACGGCAGCGACGATCTGTTTCGTTTTGATGCCGGTGCCTTGGAGTGTCTGACGAATGGCGTCCGCGACGATTCCAGGATCCATGACTTCGCCATCGACAATTGCTGTTTCGGCGAGAGGCGTTATCACGACCTTTACGAGCTCCGGTTTCCCGCTGCTGTGGTCGATGACGGCTGCCTTTACCAGACCGGAGCCGATGTCGAGTCCGATCGTAATCTTCTTGCGGCCGAAGAGCTGCATGGATCCGGGGGTTGAGCGTGGAATTCGTTTCGTCGCAATGCAGCCGTGCGAGACACAGTGACTGGGACACTTTGACCTGCCCCAATCGGTCGATTCACCCTCCAAACGACCCGTCTCTCACGAGGTAACGGCGTTGAAGGCTTAGAAGCCGGCTCGATTGCCTACAGCGTGACAGTATCGGCTCGTGACTCCGCGAACTGTTGCACCGTCACGCGCACGGGCCCGATCGTTTCAATCTCGTTCACTCCAGATTCGAAACGGCTGCGTAGTGGGACGGGAAACAGCGGCCAGCGCACGTCGCAGTGCGCATTGTGAGTATCGAACGCTGGTATTGTTTCCGAAGCTTGACGTGGAGCCATTTGGTGCGTAGGTCACCATTGCGCCTTCGATATCGAGCTGACCGGCGGTGGCGTCGACGGAACCACGAACAACGAGCAGGCCGCGGATCGTGAGCGAGCCGCGCAGCACGAGGTTTCCATCGATGGCGACGATACCTTCGTGGCGAGACGCGCCGGCGAGTTGGACGGTGGTAGTGTCACGCACGAGTATCGCGCGCCACGGTGGTTCGACGGGCAGGGGGATGTTGGGCGATGCGGTGCGTTGAACTGCGCGTGCGGCGATGAGTTGCCAGGCGGCGTTGAAGGCGGCCAGATCGCGGGTGGTGTCGACGACGGAAGCGATGGGTGGCGCGCCGACGATTGCCACGGTTGAATCGATAAAATGAATGGGGCTGTGCAAAGCGGCGATTGACGCGGTGTCGCGCCACGGGCCGCATTCGTCAGTGGTCGCGGCTATGTCGAGACCGGAGACGCGGGCGGTGCCACGCAGTGCCAGTGGTGTGAGCGCGACCAGTGCCGCGCTGAGCGGAAGTGGCGGCGGCTCTGTGAAGAGCGCGCGTCCGACGCGTCGTTGCGCGCGCGTGGGAGCACCAACGCTCTGGCTTGTAGCGGTGACGTCGACCCACGCCATGAGTGGCGCTGTGCGAGTGATGATTACATCGACCGCTTCTCCGGCGGCGGTTTGAACGCGTGAGGTGATGCGACTGCCGATCGCGGAGCGGGCGAACGATTCAGCGTTCCAGTTGGCGATCGTGTACGCGATGGATTCATCAGCGCCAAGAAGCGCGCGCTCGCCGTTAAAAGCCTGACGGGCGGCTCGGCTGGCGCGCCACGCAGCATATTGTGTCGCACCAGCGAGTGCTGCAACGAGCAGCATTGCGACGATGACAAGTGGGAGGACGAAGCCTTGTCGCCTGCGTGAGCTGGAAGCGTGGTGCCACATCGTCAACGCATGTTCAGGGCACACCGCTGGTTGCGGTGCGCAGGGAGATGTCGATGATGGCGGAGTCCGTGATTGTGGTGCGGGCGGACCGTGATGTCGGCCTCAGTCGCGCGGGCGCACGAAGTTCCAAGTGCAGGGTTGCGGCGGTCGTGTCTCCCGGCCGCAGTGTGACACCGGCGGCGTCGCGCAGGTTGATGACGACGCCGAGCGCTCGTGCCGAGTGGAGAGGACCAGCGACCGGTTGTATGACGTCCCAGCCGAAAGCAGAGCGTTCGCGGCGCCCCAGAAACCAGTCCGGGCCGGATTGATAGAGTGCGTACTTGATGCGGCGGGTGATACGAACGGGAGTACCGGCGCCAATGTTGGCGGGAAGTGTGCCGATGAGCGTGAGCGTGATGGTTCTCGCCGAGGGGGCGGCGCTGCTGTCGATGAGTGGTGAGCGAGTGCACGTGCGCGTGCTCGATGTGGCGCGGAGTGTGGATTGATGCGGGAGTGGTGCGAAGCTGGAGTCGGTGGGGGCGAGGAAGAGTGAGACGCCGTCGCCAACTTGTGCCGGGGAGATCCAGCTGGTGCGCGCGCCGTCGGCATTGGTGGTTGGGAGAAGTTCGACGCGGTCGCGGGGTCCACGACCCGCGCAGGCGATGCCGGTTCCGACGGTGGATTCAAATTCGATTGAGGTGTCCGACCAGGCGACGAGATCGCGCGCGGAGATGGGGCGGAGTTCTGCGGCGAGGATAGCGCCCGCGTGTCGGAGTTCGTGCGATGCGGCGAGAGTGAGATCGGCGCGTTGTGCCGCGCGCTGGGTGGAGAGGAGAAGTGCGACGGCGAGCGCGGTCAGGAGCGCCATGAGCGGGATTGCGACGAGGAGTTCGACGAGAGTGGAAGCGCGTCGTGGGCGCGAGCGCGCATGTAGCTGGGCGCGTTGGTGGTTGCGTTGACGTTGATACGCGGGCGTCATGGGCAACTCTTCGCGGTGCTGAGGGAGAGGTGCTGGGTGTCGCGGAGGGAAAGTGGGGGGGGCGCGAGCGCGGCGTCGACGAAGCGGGAGTTGAGCGCGCCGAGTCGTGCGTCGGTGGCGGAAGTGGAGATGCGTGGTGCGAGGAGGGTGTTAATGAGCGGCGCGCTGGAACAGGGTTGGGAGAGGGTGAGTTCGGCGCGGGAGGTGATAATGAATTGGGCATGCGCAACGAGGATGGCATCGTCGGCGAGCGAGGCGATGGCGCTGGTGGAGGCAGTGACGGTCAGGCCGGCGACGGCGAGGAGTACGAGTGCGAGGAGGCACTCGACGAGAAGGCGGCCGTGGCGGGGGTGTGACGAGGACATGGGCGCAGTATGGGGG
>JAYUWD010000364.1:0-3858 GCA_043753735.1 Gemmatimonadaceae bacterium | reverse complement strand
GGAGCCAGCGAACGGCGTTCCGTCAGGATCGAGCGTGACGCGGTCGCCAATGGGCGCAGCAAGAAGCGCGCGGTCCAAGGTCGCATCAGGGAAAATCTGCGGCAGCCAGGCCCCTTCCGACTGCGCCAGCGCCCCGGCCATACGCGCCGCGACCTTTGCGTGAAAACTC
This sequence comes from Gemmatimonadaceae bacterium, assembly GCA_043753735.1. Taxonomy (GTDB): domain Bacteria; phylum Gemmatimonadota; class Gemmatimonadetes; order Gemmatimonadales; family Gemmatimonadaceae; genus Gemmatimonas. The sequence continues at coordinate 3,689 of JAYUWD010000364.1, read as the reverse complement.
ATCCCCTCGCCACGCGGAGAAACACTTCGCGAGCGACGCCAGAGCACCGGCCGCCAGCTCGTGCACGCAAGCTCACACGCCTTTTCGGCCAGCCAAAGCATGCGATCACGATCGGCGATCGGCACCAGCAGATGAACCTCCGGAAGCGGCTCCACCAGTATCGCGTTCGTGACTTCGACAAACGCCTGCGACTTGGTCAGCCGCACCACCGTGCCTTCGCCAATGGCACCTCGCCCGTCACGCAGTCCGACAATCGCGCCCGCATCGAGCCGCAATACCCGCATGTGGCGCGTCGCTTGTTCATCGAGCGTGCATGTCGAGCCGACGTGGAATGCGTCGGCCGCCACGAATGTCGGACGCCCTGCGCCTACGCCCGCGCGATCGACGCCGACCACCAGATATCCTCGGCGTCTTCGTCAATCACACGCCAGCCCGTCAAACTCAACACGTTCATCATCTGCGAGCGCTCCTCGTGCAGGATGCCGCTGATGATTACCGCACCGTCGGCCGACAGATGCGAGGCCACGATCGGCAACAACTCGACGAGCACCGACGAGATGATGTTGGCCAGCACGACGCGCACCGGGCCAATCATCGGGAGGAACACGGCAGCATCGCCTTCAAAAACATGCACGCGATCAGCGACGCTGTTGCGCACCACATTTTCTTCGGCGTCACGAATCGCGTCACCATCAAGCTCGATTGCGTAGACCCGAGATGCACCAAGTTTTGCTGCGGCAATTGCCAGCACCGCGCTGCCGGCGCCGAGGTCGGCGACGATGTCACCGTCACGCATGACGCCTGGCAGCAAGCGGACAACGCCGCGCGTGGTTGCGTGATCACCCGTGCCGAACGCCATTCCCGGATCGATGATGATCGTCCGCGCCGGATCCATTTCTGTTGCGAGCCAAGGCGGCGTCACGGTAAGGCGGCCCAGCTCGTGCGCGACGATGCGCGCCTTCCACGCTTCGCTCCAATCGATGTCGGGTACGGGCGCCGTTTCGATCACGGCATTCCCGTCCGCTTCCGAGATGACCGCGTGCACACGCGCCAGATCAGTGCGCGGCGCAAAGTGGGTGACGAGTGATTCCCCGTCTTCGTGCACACCCTGCGCACCAACTTCAAACAACGCAGCGAGACACGCCAGCCGCGCGGCTTCATTCCCGTTGGTGGGGCGAACTCGCACACTCGTCCAGCTCATGAGCGACTCAGGCACCCAGCGCTTCCTTCATCTTCGACCAGATGCTCTTCTCGCGTTGTGCCGGCGCCTGCCCTTGCAGCGTGCCGAGATGCTTGATGGCCTGCTCTTCCTCACCGTGGACCGACTGCGGCGTCCACAGCTGCACCTTGACGTGCAGATCGCCAACGCCAGTGGCATTCACACGAGGCAGACCTCGGCCACGCAAGTGAAACACGGCGCCGCTCTGCGTTCCCGTCGGCACACGCAACGAAAGTTCTCCCAGCACGCCCGGCACCCGAATATCCGCACCAAAGACCAACTGCGAATAGGTGACCAGCGCCTCGCAGAACAGATCCTCACCATCGCGATCAAAACGCTCATCGTCTTCCACCTCGAACACCACCAACACGTCGCCGCGAGTACCACCACGCGGACCGATATTCCCCGCGCCACGCAATGTCATGTACTGACCGGTAGCCACACCCGCTGGCACGGTGATTTTGAGCGTGCGTTCCGCCCGCGCTCGGCCTTCACCGCGGCACTTCTTGCACGGTGCTGACACGACCTGGCCTTCGCCTGCGCATGTCGGGCACGGCGCGACGGACACGAACTGACCGAAGAACGAACGTTGCGCCCGCCGGACTTCACCCGCGCCACCGCACGTTGCACAGGTTTGCGGCGTCGTGCCCGGTTCTGCGCCCGAGCCTTCGCACTTGTCGCACGCTTCGAGCACCTTCATCACGACCGTCTTGTCAATTCCCGTCGCGACTTCGGCGAGTGTAAGCGCGAGCGGCAGCTTGATGTCGGCGCCCGAGCGTGGTCCGGATTGACGACGACCTGCCTGCGCGCCGAACAGGTCGCCAAAGCCGCCGAAGTCGCGCATGAAGATGTTGAGCGCGTCGGACAAGTCGACGTGCTCGTATGCAGCCTGACCACCACCACGAAGTCCCGCCTCGCCGTAACGATCAAAGGCGGCGCGCTTTTGCGGATTGCGAAGCACGTCGTACGCTTCCGTGACGGTCTTGAACTTTTCTTCGGCGTCCTTCGATCCGCCGTTGCGGTCGGGGTGCCACTGCATTGCCAGTCGACGGTACGCCTGCTTGATGTCGTCGTCTGACGCGTCGCGCGGTACCGAAAGCACCGCGTAAAAATCGGCCATATCAAAAATCCCGTGGAAGCGGAGCCATCAAGGCACCGCCGTACAAGCGACGGTTTCCCGTCAGCAGAGCAAATCGGAAACGAGTTGGGACGTGTGTCCGACCAACGCGATCACCTTTTCATAGGGCATCCGCGTGGGTCCTATAACGCCGATCACGCCACTCAGCGAGCCTGCTGAATATTCGGCGGTCACCACGGTAAAGGGCTCGAGACGAGGGTCGCCGTGTTCGTTCCCGATGGTGATGGACATCCCGTTCGCACCAGGACGTACTTCAAGTAAAGTAGCAAGCTGCTGTCTGGTTTCCGTCAGTTCGATGAGCCGACGCAGTTGCTCACCGCTGGCGAACTCCGGCTGATCGGCCAGAAGCGACGGCTGCCCAATCACGACGGTGTCGATCGGTTCCGCAGCGCGTCCAAAAACCTGCTCACCCTCCTGGACGAAGATGTTCAGCAGTTCGGCACTGGATGGCCCGGCCTGAACATCCCGAAGCCTCGACGCCAGTGAATTCCTGACCTGATCCAGCGTCAACCCGGCAAGGCGTTCGTTGAGCACGATGGTGACTTCGACAAGCGCTTCCTCAGCAATGATCCCGGGAACCTCGACAAAAATTGTACGAACAGTCCCACCGGAGAGGCCGAGCACCATCAGCAAGCGGTCGGACGAGACGCGGGCCAGTTCGATTTTGCGGAGCACGGCGCGTTCGAGGCGCGGACCGATAGCGACGCCCAGTTCCTGCGTGAGCACGCCGAGCGACTGGGCGGCACGACGAAGGATTGTTTCGATCGCCGATCCGCCGGAGGTGATCTGTTCGCTGAGAGTGCGGCGCTCTTCGGGCGAAATCGGGTCGACGCGGATGAGCGAATCGACATAGACGCGATACGCCTTGTCGGTCGGAATGCGCCCTGCCGACGTGTGCGGGTGGAAGAGGAAGCCCTTTTCTTCCAGATCGCTCATCGTGTTGCGGATGGTAGCGGGCGAAATACCGAGGGCAAAGCGACGCGAAATCTTGCGCGAGCCAGCGGGTTCAGCCGTCGCCACATAGCTCTGAATGACCGCTTCCAACACCTGACGTTCGCGTTCGGACAGCTCACCGTTGTGCGTCATAAGTCGAACGCTACGAACGACTTCGGAGCGCTGTCAAGTCGGCGGCCAGCGCGTCGAGGCGAAGCCAGCCCAACGGCGTGCAACGAACAGTCAATTCGGCGTTGCGTTCGGTCCACTCCACCCACCCCGCCTCCAGCCATGGTTGCACATGTATGTGTTCCGCCGACGTGACGGCGAGTCCGTCGCGGGTGCGAAGTCCAAGGTACACCTGCTCTGACACGCGATTCTCCGCGGTGAGTGTCTCCG
>JAYUWD010000363.1:0-11670 GCA_043753735.1 Gemmatimonadaceae bacterium | reverse complement strand
ACCGCGTCCGGATGTAGCAGAACGTCCGGCAAAGTGGGGAACCGGTCACGGCTTTCTGTGGAGTGGTCGACACACCGAAAGCTCGAATGACCTGGCTCGAATCAAGGCCTCTTCGATCCGACAATGCTGGTTGACCAACGCACGCTCATCGATCTTGGAGTGTTGCCCAATTCGCTCGGTGAGTGGCTTCTGCGTGCGGTGCTCGATCGAACCCATTCGCGACGCTAGCTGGATGCGTCGAAGCGGGTGCTGGCGGCGCCGCTGTCAAACGTTGTCGAGATTGGCGACCGCCAACAACTGTTCGGTGTTGTGCCCGAACGTCTTGCGACCGTGCAATGGAAAGAGCTGCTCACGCTTTGCGAGATTGTGGAGGCGTACCTCGCCTCCAACTATGTGAACGTGCCCACGGCGACCACCGCGCGCGTGCTGTTCGCGCTCCGAAATCGCAACGTAATGGTGTACATCGAGCGGCAGCTCGTTGCGCTCGAGCAACTGCTTGAACAGTTGAGCGCGATCAATCGGCTCGTCGCGCACACAAGCGCTGACCGACAATTGCGGGCAATCGCTGCGGCATTGGCGAATCTGGACGAGTCGTGCATCCTGAGTGCGTTGCGCGTAGCGCGCGAAACGTCGGTTCCGCAGCTGTGCGCTCGATCAAGTCGTTCGAATGGAATGGCGATCATTGATCGAGGAGGCGATCGCGCAGGTCTACCTGCTCGATGCGCTCAACGATCTAGCCATCGCGGCGACGACGTCGGCATTCGTCTTTCCGGAAGTGGTCGACGGTAACAACGTATCATTATCCGTACTGGGCGCGCGTCACCCGCTTCTTTCGCGAGGCACGGCCAACGATCTGACACTCGAAATGCCAGAGCGGGTACTGTTCGTTACCGGTCCAAACATGGCCGGCAAATCGACGCTGTTACGATCATTCGGCGTAATCATACTGTTTGCACATCTTGGACTCCCGGTGCCGGCCGAATGAGATTGCTTGAGCGGGAAGGCTTGGTCACGTTACTTGCGGCGATTCGCCCGTGACCTTCGTCTGACTTTGAGGCGCACGCGGACGTTCACCGACCGCGACGCTGCAGCTCCACCAGAAAGCACTTGTTCTGAATGACTTTGATGCCGGCCCGTGCAAACTGCTCGGCCGCGGCCTCGTGACCGATACCGAGCTGCATCCACACAACGTGCGGTTTGGCCGACAGAATTTCGTCGATGTGCCGAACGATATCGGCGGATCGACGAAAGAGCAGCACGAGGTCTGCTGGAGGTTTGACAGTATCCAGCGATCGATGCACCGGCTCGCCAAGTATCTCAGTGATGTCAGGAAAATAGATCGGAACGGGCACGATATCGTAGCCAGCGCGCTGCATGTACTCGGGCACGGTATACGACGGCCCATCGCTGGGTTGCGCCTTGATCCCGATCACAGCAATGCGACGCGCGTCTTCAAGTATGCGCTCTATCGTCGCTGCACTCTCGTCGAGCAGAGCACGCCACGATCCGGTCTCCTCAGTTAACTTTTCTCGCGTCACTTCTCACCCTTCCGTCTGGAGTTGCCTAATGCGTATGCTCGTACTCGGCGCAGGGCTGCAAGGCACTGCGTGCGCGTTCGATCTGCTGCAGAACCCCGACGTAGAGCGCGTTCTGCTGGCCGATATGCGTGTTGGCGCAGTTCCCGCGTTTCTGCAGTCATTCGTTGGTGCACGGTTGCAGCAGGTTGCACTCGATGTTCGCGATGACAATGCCGTGCGTGCGCTCTTTGCGCAGTGCGACGCCGTGTGCAGCGCGATCCCGTATTACTTCAATCTCAAACTTGCGCAGCACGCTGTCGAGGCGGGTGTGCACTTCGCTGATCTTGGGGGCAACACGGAGATCGTGCGTCAGCAGCAGCAGCTCGACGCAGCAGCAAACGCGAAGGGTGTGAGTGTCGTGCCGGATACCGGGCTTGCGCCCGGCATGGTGAATGTCATCGCGCAGCATGGCATCGACCACTTCGAAAAGGTCGAACGGGTTCAGCTGTTTGTCGGTGGATTGCCGCAGGTTCCGGAACCACCACTCGGGTATCAAATCGCGTATTCCATCGAGGGGATGGTCGACTATTACACGACACAGTCGCTCGTGGTGCGTGGTGGCGCGCCGACAGAAGTCGCGGCGCTGTCGGAGCTTGAGTCCGTGACGTTCGACGCGCCGCTCGGCGAGCTTGAGGCGTTTCACACCGCGGGCGGACTGTCGACAATGGTGTATCGGTACGCCGGTCGCATCCAGTCCATGGAGTACAAGACCCTTCGCTATCCCGGCCACGCTCGCATCATGGAAGCGATTCGCGATCTTGGACTGCTTGGCAACCAGGCGATCGAAGTGAAGGGGCAGCAGGTCGTGCCACGCGATGTTTTTGTGCGTGTCGCAGGCGACAAGCTGCAGAAGCGCAAGCCCGATCTCGTTGCGCTGCGCGTGGTCGTGACGGGTATGAATGCCGGCCTGATGAGCACGCGCGCGTGGGAAGTCGTGGACTACTACGACGCGAAACTCGGCATCACGGCGATGATGCGGACGACAGGGTACACGTTGTCGATCACCTCACAGCTGCAGGCCACCAAAGTGATTGCGCCGGGGGTGCACACGCCGGATGAGTGCGTACCAGCTGTGCGATACTTCGAGGAATTGGCGAAGCGGGGAGTGATGGTTCGGGAGATTGGAGCCGCGTCCCGGTAACTCAAATCTCGAACTGCCGATACAAAACTGCGCCGTTAGCAGCATTGGCTCTCACGCTACGTCCTGAACTCCCCGATCAGCCCTCGTACTCGCATCGACGCCGTCTGCAGCATCTCCGCCGTTGCCGAAACTTCCTGTGCCGACGCCGAAGTCTGCTCTGTACTCGCCGCTACTTCTTCAGCGGCCGCGGCGTGCCCTTCGGACGTGTCTCGCGCACTGGTGAGCGAGCGTTGAACCGCGCCGAGTGACGAGCGATTGGCCGTTACTGCACTCGAGACTCGCGTCGCCGCACCTTCGACTTGCGCGACAGCGTCATCGATACGTGACAACGCTGTCGACACGCCTGCGGCGACAAGCTCGACGTCCTTGAGGCGCGTGGTGCCTGATTCGACGGAACTCGATGCACTCGCGATTCGGGCACGAATGCGCTTCACGTTCTCGGTGACTTCGTTGGCTGCGTTTGCGCTCTGCTCGGCGAGCATGCGCACTTCCTGAGCGACGACGGCAAAGCCGCGACCCGCGCTGCCGGCACGCGCCGCCTCGATTGCGGCATTGAGCGCGAGCAAATTGCTCTGCGTCGCAATCTCCGAGATCACGCCAACAAAATCGTCAATGACGGCTGTGGCATCACGCAGCGCCGCCATTTCCTTCTTGGAATCGATCACGACTTCACGCGCGCTGAGCAATGTGTCGATCGCAACCTGAACCTGATCGCGCGTACTGTTGGTGGTGCGTCTGATCTCGCGTCCAACACGTTCGGTTTCTTCGGCCGCTTCGCCGATCGTGGCGCCGGCTTCTGCCAGATGCTTGACGGTGTCACTCGCGGCGTTGAGTGCGCCAAGTTGAACCGTCGCGCCATGCGACATATCCATCACTGCCGTCGTGACGTGCTGCGACGAGGCGGCAGCCGCGGACGCGGATGCGCTCAGCTCACTCGCGGCCAGCGTGACCTGATCGGCTTCTTCCTGCACACGGGACAGCAGCAGACGTAAACGTTCACGCGCCTGGAGCATCGCTGCGATGAGCTCCGCGTATTCCTGGGCGACATGTGTGGTGATGGTCCGTTGGTCGGGCAAGCGCAGGTCGCCGACGCCGATCGCTGCCATCTCCTCACGCAAACGGGCGAGTGGTCTCGTGACTGCGCGGGCAGTGGAGAGACCGAAGAATACCGCCACACCGAACGCCAGCGTTATAACGATCGCCAGACTCAGCTCGGCGCGATGCAACCCGTCACGCATCCGATCCATCGACTCCGTCGCGCCGTTGCGAGCCACCAGTCGCAACCCCTGCAACTCACCTTCGACCGCCTGCATGTCCTTGGTCGTCTGCTGCAGGATGCGCTCGGCATCGGTCTCGCGGCCCACCGCCTTCCACGCGTGGGTCATGGCAATGCGCACTTCCAGCGTCGCCTGCAGCTGCCCGAGATTCTCGAGACGACGGCGCTCGTCAGGACCCAGGATCTGCTGACCAATGGCGTCGCGACGCAGTTTATCTGCCTGATCGACGAGCGCGAGATACTGCGCGTGATCCGGCTCGCTGCCGCTGTTGAGATAGCGCAACCCGGCGATGAGTTCGCGCAGAATCGTCGCCGTCGACCGCTCGGTGAAGTCCGAGCGTTCCGCGAGCCGCTGTACGGTGCGCTCGGCTTGCGCGTTGCTGGTGACGAGACCGTACCAGCCAAGCAATCCGGCAGCGACGAGAAGCCCAATGGACGTTCCGAAGCCAGCGATCAATCGGGAGCGGATTGTGCGCAGCAGCATCACTTGCCGCCTCCAATCGTCGTGACGACAACGGTGCGTCCAGCGATATCGTGATTGCGCTCGAAGGCGATCGGTCCGGCAGCACCTTCCACGGGCGGGCTGCCGTGGCCGAGTTTTTCGAGGGCATTCTTGACCGCTACACGCGTCCGGGCGCCATCGAGTACGACGCGTCCGATTGCCAACGCGGCATCGTAGGACAGCGCCGAAAACATGTCGGGTTCCGACTTGTACTTGTCGCGATATCGCTGCAGGAAGAGCTTGCCTTCGTCGCTGGTCGCTCGCTCGGGCCGAAAGAACGCGACAAATCGCGCGCCATTTGCTTCCGGCGCGGTACGCATCGCTTCCGTTCCGTCGCCGCCGACAAACGGTACGGAGACGTGGGCCGCCTTCAAGGCGCGCAGCAGCTCAACGGCGTCGGTCGCGTCACCAGGAAAGAGCAGAACGTCGGGCTGCTGCTTTGCAATAAGCTGTGCATACGCATCCCACTCGGTGATGCCGGTGAGGTAGGGCTGGCGTTCTATGACTTTGGCGCCGCGTTTGACGAAGGCGTCGCCGAAGGTGCTGGACCACTCGCGGCCGTACGAATCGTTTCGATAGATGACTGCTGCACGGGTCGCTTTCAGCGAGTCGAGCACCCACTGCGCGACGAAACGCGCCGCTTCATTGTCACTCGGCGCAACGCGAAAGAACCACGGGCTGATGCCGCTCAATCGGGGCGACGATGCCGTCGGAGAGACGGCCACAACAGCGTTGGCGCCATCGTGCTCTGCGTCGGCATAGACCGGAATCGTCTCGATCGTGTTGCCGCTTTCAGGATGGCCGACAACGCCGATGACGCTGGGGTCGTTCCGCAGCTGTTCGGCAACGCGAACCGCGCTTGTCGATGCGGCGTTGGGCAGTTTGAGTCGGAACTGTACGGCGCGCGATTCGTTCAATCTTGTGACGGCGAGGTCGAGTCCGCGGATCACACCGTCGTAGCCCGGGCTGCCAGATATGGCGCCGACGCCGAGTGCGATGCTGCCGTCGTTCGCGCGTGGCTCCGAGCTTGCACTGGAGTGACGACCGCAGGCGGTAGTCGTCAGCAAGGCAAACAAAAGCGGCGCAATCAGCAAAGGTCCGTCGCCTGGTGTGAACCGGCGGCGTCCAGGATAGGTCATGGGGGTCACATGCCAAAGACGATTCGGGCCACGCAACGCAAACCCGGTCGAGCGATCTGGGACTACCGAGTGAGAAACCGGTTAAATCCACGTTCAGGGGTTAGCATTTTCGACGATTTCTTGTCAATCGCCGCAAAAGTTCTCAGCTTTCCTTGCGATGGGCGGAAACCTCTATTTAGCTTCGCTTCGGACTACCAACGAACGCCTCTGAACGGCGCGCGGAAGCGCGCTCGCCACGAGGCCGACCACAATCAAGGAACCGGCATGTTTGGCACGTTCCGCCCGCGGCGGTTGGCTCCCGTTGCGCTGCTGGGCGCATTGGCGCTCGGGCTCGCAGCCTGCGGTGGCACCTACCCGAATTCGACGTTCAATCCGAATTCAGAGTACAACGCCGCAATCGATCAACTCTGGGATCGTTTGCTCTTTCTCGGAACGGCGGTGTTTATCGTCGTGGAAGCAGCGCTGGTATATACGATCTTTCGCTATCGTCGGCGCCCTGGCGGTGGCATCCCCAAGCAGGTGCATGGCAACACGGCGCTGGAGATTGCCTGGACGGCGATCCCGGCGGTGATCCTCATTTTCGTCGCCATCCCGACTGTCCGCACAATTTTCAAGACGCAAGCCAAGGCGGCGCCGGATGCGCTGCAGGTGGAGGTCATCGGCCACCAGTGGTGGTGGGAGTTCAGGTATCCGCAGTTGGGTATCACGACCGCCAACGAGTTGTATCTGCCAAACGGTCGGACGGTCAACTTCCAGCTTAAGACGAATGACGTGCTGCACTCGTTCTGGATCCCACAGATGGGTGGCAAGCGGGACTTGATCTCCAACAAGACCAACTACCTCTGGTTCACGCCGAACAAGGATCTGCCTTCGTCGGCCTGGAACGGTTTCTGTGCGGAATTTTGCGGACCGTCGCATGCGAACATGAGGTTCCGCGTGTACACGGTGACGCCGGACGAATTCAAGTTGTGGTCGGAGCATCAGGTGCGACCGGGGATGTTCCCGCTCGCGGTCGCGGATACGGCCAAGGCACGGATCCTCCCCGTTTCGCTGACCAAGCCTGCACCGGGCGCGGCTGTTGGCACTCCAACGTCTGCCGTCGCTTCTGGCGCTGCTCGTGCCTCGTCAGCGTTGGCGTCGGCTGCTGTGGCTTCGCTACCTGAACCGCCGGTTTGGACGTTCCCGGCCGACAAGATCCAGCGGCAATTCGGTTACATCATCCCGAAAACCCCATTGCCAACCACGATCGCGTTCGACGAGAGTGTTTTGGAGAAGGGGGACCCGGAGCGTGGGCGTCAGGTCTACTCAAAGAGTATGTGCATCGGCTGCCATGCAATCGCTGGTAATCCGATGAGCGCCGGTATCGTCGGGCCCAGCCTGACGCACGTCGGCACGCGTCACACGATCGCCGGGGGTCTCTTCCCGAACGATACGAAGCATCTGGCGTACTGGATCAAGAACGCCTCGATCATGAAGCCGGGAAGCAAGATGCCGGCACAAGGAAAGGGAGAGACGGACCGGAACACCAAGATGGTGATGAATGTCGGCGGTCTGACTGACGCCGAGATCGCTGATATCGTGGCCTACCTGCAGGCTCTCAAGTAACCGACTACCAGATACCTATCGCGATGGCTACCCTCGCCGCGGCGCCCCCGTATATCGAGACGCACACGGAGCCCAGCACCACCGGGATCTGGAGCTGGCTCACAACGGTCGATCACAAGCGTATCGGGGTGCTTTACCTCGTATCGTCGCTCTTCTTCTTCGTGTTCGGCGGCCTCGAAGCCGGACTGCTTCGCGCGCAGCTCGCGACTCCGAACGGCAGGATCTTGTCGGCGGAGATGTACAACCAGCTGTTCACGATGCACGGCACGACGATGATTTTCCTCGCCGTCATGCCGCTGTCGGCCGCATTCTTCAATCTGCTCATCCCGCTGCAGATCGGAGCGCGAGATGTCGCATTCCCGCGATTGAATGCGTTCAGCTATTGGGTGTTTCTGCTCGGCGCGATCTTCATCACGTTTCCGATCTTTTTTCAGATCGCGCCGGATGGCGGTTGGTTTGGTTATGCGCCGTTGAGCACCAAGGCGTACTCGCCGCAGATCAACATGGATTTCTGGGTGCTTGGTCTCCAGATCCTTGGTATCTCGTCGCTGGCCGCTGGTTTCAATTTCATCACGACGATCATCAATATGCGAGCGCCGGGCATGTCGCTCATGCGCATGCCGATCTTCACGTGGATGTCGTTTGTGGTGCAGTTTCTGGTTGCACTGGCGTTTCCGGTCATTACAGTCGCGCTTGTGTTCCTGCAGTTCGACCGCTTCTTCGGTACGAACTTCTACACGGTCGCAAAAGGCGCTGACCCGCTGCTCTGGCAGCACCTTTTCTGGGTGTTCGGGCACCCGGAGGTGTACATCCTGATTCTCCCGGCGTTCGGTCTCGTTTCCGAAGTGCTGCCAACGTTCTCCCGCAAGCCGCTGTTCGGTTATCCCGTGATGGTGTACTCGGGGATCCTGATCGGCTTTCTGGGTTTTGGCGTATGGGCGCACCACATGTTCTCCGTCGGCATGGGCGCGATCGCGGATGCGGTGTTCTCGCTCACGACGATGCTCATTGCCGTGCCTACGGGCGTCAAGATCTTCAATTGGCTGGCCACGATGTGGGGCGGCCAGATCCGCTTCACCGTTGCGATGAAGTTCGCAATCGGCTTGGTGGCCATGTTCACGATCGGCGGAATCTCGGGCGTGATGCATTCATCGCCGCCCGCCGACTTGCAGCAGACCGACACGTACTTCGTTGTCGCGCACTTTCACTACGTGCTCGTCGGCGGCTCGATGTTCGGCTTGTTCTCGGGGCTGTACTACTACTTCCCGAAGTTCAGCGGCCGCATGATGAGCGAGAAGATCGGCAACTGGCACTTCTGGCTGTTCCTGCTTGGCATGAACCTTACCTTTTTCCCCATGCACTTCAGCGGGCTGCTCGGCATGCCGCGCCGCATTTACCAGTACGATTCGGGGCAGGGTCTCGAGCTGTTCAACATGCTGTCGTCGATCGGCTATGTCATTCAGGCGATCGGTGTACTGTTCGGCGCGATCAACTTCGTGATCAGTTGGCGTAGTGGTGCGCGCGCGTCAAGCAATCCATGGGGGGCCGCGACACTCGAGTGGACCATTCCGTCGCCGCCGCCGGACTACAACTTTGCCGTCGTCCCGACCGTCAAGTCGCGCTATCCGCTCTGGAACATGAAGGGCGGCGACACGCTCGTGCACGAGACAACGTGGGAAGAGGAAAAGAACATTCGCATTCCGACATCGCAGGAACTTGGCATCGTGATGCCCAATCCATCGATCTGGCCGTTGGTGACCGCGGCTGGAATCATGTGCATGTTCTCCGGGCTGCTCTTCCTCGAGATGAACACATTCGTGGGAATTGGCATCATGCTGACCGGATCCATTTGGTGGATCGGGGCGCTTTACAAGTGGCTCATGACGCCGCTCGAGGATCATCACTAGGATGACTGCGACAACGACTCCGACAACCGACGCACACGCCGACGGTCAGGGCCATCCAGGTGGTGGGCACTACACCACGCTCGGTCTCGATAATCGCAAAGTGGCCATTTGGACCTTCATTGGCTCCGAGTGCATGCTTTTCGCGTCGCTCATTTCGACGTATCTGATCTACAAGGGGAAGAGTCCGGAAGGGCCGTATCCATCCGAACCGTGGACCAACCCCGCGACGGGTCAAACCTTTCCGGCGATTCTCAATATCCCGGTTACATCGTTCTCGACGTTTGTGCTGCTGATGTCCTCGCTGGCGATGGTGCTGGCGTTGTCCGCGGTCCAAAACAAGTACGTTCCCAAGCATTCGGCATCGGACAGGATTCTAGGTTCGTCGAAGCTATGGTTATGGGTAACCTGCATTCTGGGCATCACCTTTCTTGGTTGCCAGGCCTACGAGTTCACGTCGTTCATCCATGAAGGCGTTTCGATCCGAACGAATCTCTTCGGGTCAAGTTTTTTCACGCTCACCGGATTTCATGGCGCGCACGTGACCGCTGGCGTGATCTGGCTCTTCACGCTTCTGGCGATCGACTACAAGCGTGGGCTCAATCCAGGTGATTCGACAATCGTCGACATCTGCGCATTGTACTGGCACTTCGTCGACGTGGTCTGGATCGCGATCTTCACGCTCGTCTACCTGATCAAGTAAGGAGCTGGCGATGGCAAATGACGTTCAGGCCGGTGGCCACGCGCACGACGAGTATCACCCGGGATGGCCGACCTACTGGAAGGTCGCGCTGTTTCTGACGGTGATCACGGCTGTCGAAGTATCGGCGTATTACATCCCAGCATGGGAAACGTCGTGGATTTATGTGCCAAGCATGCTGATCATGTCGGCAGTCAAGTTTGTTGTGGTCGTCGCGTTCTACATGCACCTCAAATACGATCACAAACTCTTTCGCGCACTGTTCACCGGACCGTTGATAATCGCGATGGTGACATTGGTCGGACTGTTGTTCCTGTTCTCGAAGTTGGCGATCAAACTCGGGATGCTGAGTTAACGGGAAACCACAGCAAGGCGAGTTGTGCGTTCGAGTTGCCAGTGATGATTCACTACCTTTAGGACATGCTACTACATCCAGCGGCGCAGCTTTCGTGGACGAACTTCACGGTTCATCCGAGCACCGCGATCGGCATTGCGGCCCTCGGTGCGGCGTATTTCATGCGCGCGCGTCGGGGGCCGTCTGCCGCAGACCGGTTTCCTGTAACTTTGGGTGATCTGTCGCAGGCAGATGCGGCACAGCTCGACGCGGCGGCTGCGCATCAAGGGCCGAGTGCCGCGCAGCGGGCAAGCTTTGTCTTATCAATGATATTGCTCTTTTTTACGCTGAATGGACCGCTGCACGATCTCAGTGACACGTATCTGTTCAGCGCGCACATGGTGCAGCACCTGGTGCTTACGTTGATCGTGCCGCCGCTCATGATCCTGGGCACACCCGCGTGGATGCTCAGGCCACTGTTGCGCAACAAATCGGTGTACAGGATTGCGCGGAGCGTGACGGCATTCGGTGCCTGCTTCGCGATCTTCAACATCGTGCTGGCGTTCTGGCATTTGCCGCCGATGTACAACCTCGCGTTGGCACAACATCCGGTGCACATCTTCCAGCACCTGATGTTCATCACTGCATCGGTGTTCATGTGGTGGCCGCTCACGTCGCCGTTGCCGGAACTGCCACGCGCATCGTATCCGGTTCAGATGCTTTATTGCTTCGTGATGGTGATCCCGATGTCGGTGATCTCGATCTACATCGCGATGGCCGACACGCTGCTCTACCCCGCCTACGCCGTCGCACCGCGCGTGCTGGGAATCACGCCGATGCTCGATCAGCAGTATGGGGGGCTGATCATGTGGATTCCCGGCGGTCTGTTCTTTTACGCGATCATGACCGTGGTCTTCTTCAAGTGGTCCGGGCGTGGCGAAGACAGTGAGGCGAGTGCGCAGGTCGGTTGGGTACCTGGAGTGGCGAATTTGGCCGCCACAAATTTCCCCAAGCCGGACCGGACAGATGCCAGGTAGAAAGCCGTCGAGTGGGAAGCGGGCGAGCAAGAAGACGGTAAAGGCAACTGAAAACAAATTCGGAAAGTCGGCTCGCGTTGCTGCGCAGAAGGGTGGCAAGAAGCCAGTCGCATGGCAGCAGTCGGAGCGTGCCAGACGAGTGCTGGACAAGGTGCCAGACGCGCCGACTGTCATGCCTGGCGCCGACATCTTCGATCCGAACAGCAAGCTGAATGGATTTGCGATCACGTCGACGCGCACGCTTGATGGATCGGTGTCGGCGGTCTTTCGCGCGTTCAACGATCCGACAAAACGCACCTGGTGTCACGACCGACTATTCACCGTGCGCTCAACGGTCGCACCGCGAATGCTGCGCCTCACGATGCCTGACGAAACCGTGGTTGCGGTGTCGATCGCCCGTCAGGGAAACACGCGCTGCCTGGTGACGGTCGAACAGTCAAAGCTCGCGGATACAG
>JAYUWD010000362.1:0-3878 GCA_043753735.1 Gemmatimonadaceae bacterium | reverse complement strand
TGCGCTTTGCGCTGATCGATCGCACGGTTGATCTCGAAGAAGTGCTGAAGGGTTTTGGCGACGACGGGCGCGACGATCCGCCAGTGCGTCGTGCTGCGCGCGAGGCGCGCGGTGCGACGACGCATGCGCTGCCGCCCTCACCACCTGCGGTTGTCACGCCAGCGCTTGCGCCGCCGCGCGAAAGTTACGCACCACCCACCCCCCGTTCCGCAACGCAGCAGGTCGCGCAGGCGGCGGCCGCTGTGCAGGTCGCCGCGGCCGCGGCGCCGCCCAACACGCAGCACGCGGCCGCGTCCACACGCAGCGATTTCACCGCACCGCCGCCGTCGCTCACCGAGGTCAAGGCGAAGTGGAGCGTCGTCGCTGATGCCGTGAAAGGCGCCGGTCGCGGCATGCTCGCGCAGGCGGTGCAACGCATGGTGCCAAAAGAAGTGCTACCCAACGGCATGCTCGTGCTGGGATACGTCAACAACGACGACACATTTGCAAAGGCCGTCGAAGGTGCGCGCACCGATGTGGTCGCGGCAGTGCAGGGGGTTATCGAGGGGGTGACCGGATTCACACTCCGCCAGCAACGGTCAGCGACGGAGCAGGCCACCAAACCCACCAAGCGACTGACCGCCGAGGTAGTGCAGCAGCAGCGGCTCGAAGAGTTCGCAGCCAGCGATCCGTTGCTCGGCGCGGCGGTTCGCGCATTGGATCTTGAACTGCTCGACTGAGTACTGGATTGGCCCGCCGATGCGCGACTGATGGCGCGTCCCTTCGTTCGGTTCACCGCGACTACTAACTTTTGTCATGACTGACTTCTTCAAGATCCTCGAGCAGTTCAAAGGCATGCAGGGCAAGCTGCAGCAGGCGCAGGAAGAGCTGGGACGCAGCTCCTTCTACGCCGCGTCCGGCGGCGGCATGGTTTCGGTGGAGTGTGACGGCAAGATGCAGGTGAAGAAGGTCAAGATCGATCGCTCGGTCGTGAATCCTGACGATATCGAGATGCTCGAAGAGCTCATCGTTGTCGCCATTGCCGAAGCGCAAAAGAAGGCGGCGCAAGTTGCTGCCGAAGAGATGAGCAAGGTGACGGGCGGCATCGAGCTCCCGTTCAAGCTCCCGTTCTGACCACGACGCTGGCCATGAGCGAGGGTGCCGAGTGTCCGTGATCGACGATCTCACTGGTGAACTCGCGCGTCTCCCGGGCATCGGGCGCAAGACAGCGATGCGGCTCACCTATCACCTTTTGCGGCAACCGCCTGCGCAAAGTCGACGCCTAGCTGAGTCGCTGGTGTCGCTCATCGAGCGCGTGCGGGCCTGCGAGCGGTGCAACAACTTTACCGAACGACCTCTCTGCGCATTATGCAGCGATCCGCGCCGCGATGGCACGACGCTGTGTGTCGTGGAGGAAGCGGCGGACATCGCATCGGTTGAGCGAGCCGGCGAATTCCGCGGCTTGTACCACGTGCTCGGCGGGCGGCTGTCACCGCTTGATGGGGTGGGCCCCGACGATCTGGCCATCGGGACATTGCTGGCCCGGATCGAACCCGAAGAGGTCAAGGAAGTGATTCTGGCAACCAATCCATCGCTCGAAGGCGAGGCGACGGCGCTGTACGTGCAACGGCAGCTAGCGTCTCGCGGCGTCCGGATAACGCGAATCGCGCGCGGTCTGCCCGTCGGTGGCGATCTGGAATACGCCGATGGGGTGACCATCGCGCAGGCGCTCTCGGCTCGGCGCGAGATGGCGTGAGAATGGTGTGAAGCGGTTACTTTCGAGTGCCTCCGAGCGTTGATAGTGCACGACACCTTCTCACGAGGGCGTACGGACCCTTTCTCCCAAATACGTTCATGTCCGTCGGCGCTGCCACCTGGTCGTTCACTGAGGACGACTTCGGGGCCATCACCATTACGTTGCAGCGATTTCTCTACGACGCAAAGGCGCGATGCGCCCTCATCGTCGATCGGAGCGGTCAGCTCGTTGCCACTGTTGGCGAGCCACCGAACTTCGATGCGACCGCGTTTGCGACGCTCACCGCCGCCGATTTCAGCGCGAACGATCAGCTGGCCCGTCTTATCGGGGAGACCGATTTCAGCGTGCTCTTTCATCAGGGCGAACGCGAGTCGATGTATCTTGCCGACATCGCGCGACGCGTCATCCTCGTCGTTCTTTTCGACAATCGCACGACGCTCGGTCTCGTCCGTCTGCGCATGAAGAGCGCCGTCGACGAGTTGACGAAGACTTTTGAGGGCGTCTTTTCGCGCGGTGGCACAGCGCACGCCACTCCGCCGGGATTTCTGGCTGGCGCCGAAGACGAGATCGACCGGCTTTTTCAGTAGGAGTGGCCGATGTCGATGATCAACTATGCCTCGCGCGAGATCAACTGCAAAATCGTGTACTACGGTCCCGGGCTCGGCGGCAAGACCACCAATCTCGAGTACGTCTACGGCAAGGTTTCGCCGAACACGCGCGGGAAACTCATCTCGCTTGCGACCGAGTCCGAACGCACACTCTTTTTCGATTTTTTGCCTGTCGACCTTGGAACCATTCGTGGCTTTCGCACCCGCTTCCATCTCTACACGGTGCCGGGTCAGGTGTACTACAACGCCAGTCGCAAGCTCATTTTGAAAGGGGTGGACGGGGTCGTGTTCGTCGCCGATTCACAAGCGGAGCGCGCCGAAGCAAACGTCGAGTCGATGCAGAACCTGTACGACAACATGGCGGCGTACGGATACGATCTCACGCGTATGCCGTTTGTCATTCAGTTCAACAAGCGCGACCTGCCGAATGCGGCCCCGTTGCAGGAGCTGCAGGCCATGCTCAATCCTGGATGGGAAGTCGCCGACTCCACGCGCATGCGGGCACTGGCGGATCCCTTCCGACCCGGCGAGTTTCTGGTGTCGCAGCTGCCCAGCGGTGAATGGGTGGAACGCGCGCCATATTTCGAGGCAGTCGGCGTCACCGGAGACGGTGTGTTCGATACTTTGAAAGCCGTTTCCAAGTTGGTCCTCAAGACGCTCGCCTGAAACGTGAAGAGCCCCCCGTGAACCTGCCCAACGCGATCACCGTCGGACGCATTGCCCTGACGCCGCTGATCGCGTGGTTGCCGTTCACGACGTCGTGGACCGCTCGCCTTCTCGCCTTCACGCTCTTTCTCATCGCGGCGATCACCGATTACTGGGATGGCCAACTCGCGCGCCAGAACAACATGGTGACGGATCTGGGGCGCCTGCTCGATCCACTCGCCGACAAACTGTTGCTGGTGGCAACACTCGTGCCGATGTATGTGCTGCAGAAGCACGCGCTCTTCGTAGTTCCGATCGATGGCATCATCCCCGAGACGTCGCCGTTTCTCTTCTCGACTCCGTTCGGCCGCATCTCATTTCCTTTCTGGATGCTGCTCGTGGTTCTGGGTCGCGAAGCTTGCATGACAATCTTTCGCCATGTGGCGGCGCACCGCGGGCTCGTCATTTCGGCGATCGGCCCCGCCAAGTGGAAGACGGGCTTTCAGTCGGTGTGGATGGGGGCTGCGTATTGCTGGTTTTTCGCCGTCACACTGGCAACTAAAAACGGGTGGCTGGAACTCCCGATGTGGCAGGCGTTCGCGTCGTTCAACGGTATTGTTGGTGTCGGCGCGATGAGCGGGGCGGTGGCGCTCACGATCTGGTCGCTGTGGTTGTATCTGCGCCGCTACGGCGCGCAGGTCATGCGGGGGCCGG
The DNA here is from genome assembly GCA_043753735.1 of Gemmatimonadaceae bacterium. Taxonomy (GTDB): domain Bacteria; phylum Gemmatimonadota; class Gemmatimonadetes; order Gemmatimonadales; family Gemmatimonadaceae; genus Gemmatimonas. The sequence continues at coordinate 176 of JAYUWD010000362.1, read as the reverse complement.
TCCGCGTCGGCTGATTTCGCCCGGTTTAATGGTCGGCCTTTGCACTTTTACGCGAGCGAAATATGCCTAGGCGAGTTCGGCCTTTCGCTACAGATGCTGTCGCTCGCGTGCTACAGATTTCCACGCTCCGGGAAAAATTGGCGGCTCATCCATAGGGTATCCACGCACCTGTCAAA
>JAYUWD010000361.1:0-3890 GCA_043753735.1 Gemmatimonadaceae bacterium | reverse complement strand
TATGCTTCAATAGCGCGCACGGCACCGGGACTCAGACGTTGTCTCGCACAGCTGCAGCACATCGGCGAACGGCTCGCGCCCGGCGCCACTGAAGAACGAAACCTCCATACCACGGCAACTCTCGTGGTGGAAGCGGCACTGATGCGTAAGGAGTCTCGTGGAGGACACTTCCGAAGCGATTTTCCGAAAGCGCGTCGCAAGTGGCAAGGACGCCACATCACCTGGTGAGTTTTTCTCGATCCACATTTCGAATCATTCATGACCATTCTTGAAGCGCACTACGATCCCGCGCTCGCAGCGGAAATCCGCGCACTCGCAGCCAGTCGGAACGCGGTCATTCTGGCGCACAACTACGAGCGCCCCGAAATTCAGGATGTCGCGCACTATGTTGGGGACTCACTGGGCCTTTCGCGGGAAGCAGCGCGCACCGACGCCGATGTCATCGTGTTTTGTGGCGTGCATTTCATGGCCGAAACCGCCGCGATTCTGTCACCGGAAAAGACCGTGTTGCTCCCCGATCTGGCCGCCGGCTGTTCGCTCGCCAGCACGATCGATGCAGATCAACTGCGCGCATGGAAGGCGGAGCATCCGGGCGCCGTTGTCGTCGCGTATGTGAATACGACGGCCGAAGTGAAAGCCGAAAGCGACTATTGCTGCACCTCTGGCAATGCCGTCGAAGTGGTGAACGCGATTCCGGCCGACACGGAGATTCTTTTTCTCCCTGACATGTTTCTGGGTGCACACGTTCGCCGCCTTACCGGACGCGCCAACATTCAGCTGTGGATGGGCGAGTGTCATGTGCATGCTGGCATCGATCCTGAACACATCACCCGCACGCGTGCGCAACATCCGGGGGCGGAGTTTCTCATTCACCCCGAGTGCGGCTGCGCCACATCGGTGGTTGAAGCGATCTCCGCTGGCGCTGTCGATCCCAATAACGCTCACATTCTATCGACGGAAGGGATGATCAGACGTCCTTCGCAGTCACCGCAAGACACTTTTATCGTCGCGACCGAGATCGGCATTCTGCACCGGTTGCGTCGGGAGAATCCAACCAAACACTTCGTTGCCGCGAACGCTCTCGCATCGTGCGCGTATATGAAGGTGACGACGTTGCCCAAGGTGCGTGACGCACTGTTGCACAATCAATTCCGCATCACGGTGCCTGAGGCAGTGGCTGCAAAGGCACGGACGGCGATCGAGCGAATGGTCGCGATTGGCGGCACTCCCTCACAAAGCCCTTTTGGTCCCGAGGATCCAGGCGAATGAGCGAATACCATCCTCCACTCCGCGCCACACCGGCGCACTCGTTCGAGTCGATCAAGCGTCGCACGATCACGCCGCTCGACACACCGGCAGTGACCGCGTCTGCGCCCGGCTTTCCACTCTCGCCTGACGAAACGACGGCGCATGTGCGCCATGCGCTTCAAGAAGACGAAGCATTCAATGATATCTCGACATTGGCGACGGTCGTTTCTACGCGCCATGTACGCAGTACCATCGTTGCGCGCAAAACCGGCGTCGTTGCCGGCATTCCGCTCGCCGTCGAAGCGTTTCGTCAACTCGACGCCAGCATCACCATTCGCATCGATGCAGAGGATGGTACGCACGTCGATGCCGGTGATGTGCTGTTGCACCTCACGGGCCATGCGCGCGGAATTCTTTCGGCCGAACGGGTTGCGCTGAACTACCTGCAGCACCTGTCGGGAATCGCGACGCTCACGGCACGCTTTGCCGCACTGATTCGCGGCACCAACGCACAAATTCTGGATACACGCAAAACCACACCAGGCTGGCGCAGGCTGGAAAAGTATGCCGTGCGTGCTGGCGGTGGTCGCAACCATCGGCTCGATCTGCGCAGCGGTGTGCTGATCAAGGACAATCATCTGGCCGCGATCAACGGTGATATTGCGGCCGCAGTCACGCGCTCGCGTGCGCTTGCCGCACCCGGCACGCCCATTCAGGTCGAGTGCGATACGCTCCAACAGGTGGACGCCGCGCTGGCCGCGGGTGCAGATTGGCTGCTGCTGGACAACATGTCGGTGCAAATGCTGCGTGACGCGGTGAGCCGAGCCAAAGGACACGCGATCACGGAAGCATCCGGTGGTGTGACGCTCGATAAGGTGCGAAGCATCGCCGAAACCGGTGTTGATCGGATTTCCATTGGAGCGTTGACCCATTCGGCGCCCGCCCTCGATCTGGCCCTCGATTTTGAAGGGTTGTAACACAGGCGACCGTCATGCCCGTTCGTTCAGCACCAATCACCGATCGCGCGGCACGTCTCTTCTTCGAAGGGATCGTGGACTACGCTGGTCTGTATCCGCCTGCTTCAGTATCGATGCTCGCTGCAGTCCGCAATTACGCGAACTACCGCGGCATCGGCTCCGCGTGGTTGCTCGGTCGCTTCGTCTGTCCAGCCAGCGCGCTCGCTCTGTTCTCGCAACAGGCGGATGTGTTTCTCCCGCGAGACGCCGGTGCGATTCCGTGGCGACTTGCTGCGGTCGGCAGTGACAACGTCGAAGCGGACATGGAAGCAATCGCCGCGTTCAACGCGAGACATCGCGTCTGCTTTGACGAAGCAGGCGCAGTCGTGGATGCCTACGAAGTCAAGGCGACGTTTATCGACGATGTCGATCGTCTCGATGCCGCGATACCCCACGATCTCACAACGTACATCGAAGTGCCGCTCGATCCACATCCGCGTGAGATGATCGGTGCCATCGCACGAACCGGACGACGCGCAAAAATGCGCATGGGCGGTGTGACTGCAGCAGCGTTTCCGCCAGCCGAAGCGGTGGTGCATTTTCTCGCCGCGTGTGTCGAAGCTGACGTGCCGGCAAAAGCCACCGCAGGTTTGCACCATCCAATTTGTGGCGGCTATCGCCTTACGTACGATGAGCAGCCGATTGTCGCTCCCATGTTTGGCTTCATCAATGTATTTCTCGCTGCCGCGCACATCGCCGCGGGTGGCTCACACAATGAGGCGATGCTACTTCTTACAGAGCACGACGCCGGGACTTTCGAATTGAACGACTACAGCATTGTCTGGCGCGGTGTGAATCGCGTGTGTCATTTCGATCGGGCGTTGCTGCAGCGCGTCCGCGAAAGCGTCCTCGTAAGTTTCGGTTCCTGCTCATTCACCGAACCGGTGGACGAAACCCGACGCTTGGGTTTCGTGTGACGGATAACTTGATCAACGAACACGTTATCCATCGCGCCGACGCGACCCTCGATCCAGCGTTGCGCAGTTGGGTCAGCAGTGCAAACAGCGCCGACAGCGCGTTCCCGATCCAGAATCTTCCGTTTGGTATCTTTCGCCGAGCAGGCACTGCAGAAGCGCTGCGTGTTGGCGTCGCGATCGGCGATCGCATTCTCGATCTCCCCGCCTGCGTTGCCGCCAACCTGATTGATGGCGACACGGAAGCGCTGCGCGTCGTGGCGAAGGCCTGTGCCTCACCGACGCTCAACGCACTGATGGCCTGCGGCACGGTGCCCCGTGTCGCACTGCGCGCGGCGATTTCAACGCTGCTGTCCAACCACGCGCCAATGCATCACCAGCAGATCGCCGAATACGCTCTCGTCGCGCAGTCGGACGCAGAGCTGTTTCTCCCCGTACAGATTGGCGACTACACCGACTTTTATGCGTCCGTTCACCACGCCACGAACGTGGGCGCGATGTTTCGCCCGGACAGTCCGTTGCTTCCAAACTACAAGTGGGTGCCGATCGGCTATCACGGGCGCTCGTCATCGATCGTGGTGTCAGGAACTTCGGTACGTCGGCCCGCGGGACAGCGCAAAGGTCCAGATGATGCCGTTCCATCAGTCGGTTCGTCGCGCTCTCTCGACTACGAACTGGAACTGGGTGCTTTCGTCAGCCGCGGCAACGCACA
>JAYUWD010000360.1:0-11717 GCA_043753735.1 Gemmatimonadaceae bacterium | reverse complement strand
CGAGGTGGGCCAGATGCGCTGACTGTGCAAAGATCAGGAGCTTGTTGAGAGTGTATACACTGTGTCCGGTGATCAGTTTCAGGCCGACCGCCAGGCGCACGCCACTGAGGTAGTTCATCGCCTCATCGAAGGTAAGGCTTCGTGCATAGCGCAACGTGCCGTACGATCGCCACAACTTGTCTTCGATAATATATCCAGCATCGCGAACGAGCACACGCCGAGCCTCTTCTTCCCGCTCGATTACGTGCCGTACCACGCGCACCAACAAATCCTGAAGCTCGTCTTCGGATCGTCCCAGCGTCGTCTGGTTCGAGAGCTGAAAGAAATTCCCGACGACTTCACTGCCCTCACCATACAAACCTCGGTAGGTCAGCCCCATTTGTTGAAGACCGGCGAGGACTTTGCCAATCTCCTTGGTCAGTACCAACCCTGGGAGATGAATTAGCACCGACGCCCGCAGTCCGGTTCCAGTATTGGTCGGGCACGCCGTCAGGAAACCGAATTCGCGATGGAATGCATACGGCACCTGAGCCCCAAGCTCCTGATCGAGACGCTGCACATCCTCGAAAGCCTGCGGCACCGCAAACCCGGACCGGAGCGCCTGCAGCCGAAGATGATCTTCTTCGTTGACGAGCAGCCCGACTGATTCGCCGAGAAACACGGCCGCCCCGGTGCGCAACGGATGCTGCTGATCGAGACCGGCCAGCTCCTTGCTCACCAGGTGACGCTCGTGAAGCAACTGACGATCCTGCGTCGACATGTCGTCGAGCCGAAGCAGCGTACTTCCACTCAACGAAGGGACCTCCCCAAGCGCATCTCGAACTTGCGCAAGCATCCGCAACCGTTCGCCGTCGCGCGCACGTCCCGCGAATGCGTACCCCGTGACGTTACGCGCCAGCCGCATACGGGTGGAGATCACAATGTCCGCATTCGGTCCCGACGCATCGAGCCAACGCACACCACCATCCGGAAGCAACGACAAATCGAGGTTTGGACGGACGGTCACTCTAGCACCCGGATGCGGTCGCGCAACTCGGCGGCCAGTTCGAACTGCTCAGACGCGACGGCGCGATTCAGCCGATCGTGCAAATCGTGCAATGTGTCAGGCTTATCGAGCATATGTGCTGCAGGCGTTTCGTACCGAATGCCAACGTGTTTGGAACTCCCGTGCAGCCGACGCAACAGCTCCCGCAGACTCCCTTCCATCGCATCGTAGCAGTGCGGACACCCGAGCCGACCCGTGGCGCGAAAATCTCTCGAGGTCGAGCCACAGAACGTGCACGAGGGCGCGTCCTCCGCCGTGTTCGCCGCCTGCTGCTGCACCGCCTGCAAAATGTCACCAAGCGGATGCTGCGGCATGGCCAGCGTCGTTTCGACGCCTTTGGCCGCCGCGCACTTCTCGCACAGGTGGAGCTGCGTGACCGCGTTTTCCACGATGCGGGTGAGATGCACCACCGCGTCGCGCTCCTTGCAATTGTCGCAGAGCATCAGCTCCCGCCCCCGATCCGCTGTCCATCTGTAACCGTCAAACTGCCCCCTTCCAACAGTAGCGCCCGATCGGCGCGCGCCGCGAGTGACTGATTGTGTGTAACAACTACCAGACCAAGCGCTAAATCGCTCGCCAGTTCCGCAAACAAATCGTGCAATCGCTCAGCGTTGTGCAAATCCAGATTTCCGCTCGGCTCATCTGCGAGTAGCAAAGCAGGCTCCGCGGCCAAGGCCCGCGCAACGGCCGCGCGCTGCTGTTCGCCACCCGAGAGCTCATTCGGCCGATGCCGTAACCGCGCCGATAACCCGACACGTTCCAACAGCATCTCCGCCCGCACACGCGCCACGCGATCCTCCACTCCCGCAATCCGCAACGGCATCATCACGTTCTCTAACGCCGAGAATTCACGAAGGAGATGATGAAATTGAAACACGAACCCGACCGTACGGTTCCTGAGCGCCGCCAATGCATCATCAGAAAGCGCCTCAACAGCCTGCCCGGCGAGACGAACCCGCCCGGATGTCGGATGTTCCAGTGCGCCAAGCAGATGCAACAACGTGCTCTTCCCCGACCCGCTCGCACCGACGATCGCCACCATCTCGCCACGCCGCACTGTGAGCGATACACCGTTGACCACGCGAATGGCGCCACCGTCGACCGCTGCAAACTCCTTTACCAGCGCCTCGGCTTCAACAACAACCGGGGGCGCGGCAACCTCCGTCACCGGTGGCGTCAACGAGTCTGTCATGGTTCAGTCGTGACGGATGGCGTCGACGGGATACATCTTGGCGGCCTGCGCGGCCGGATACAGCGTGGCAAGCGTCGCAATTGCCATGCTCGCAAGGACGATTGCGATCACATCCGTCGGTTCACTGATCACCGGCAAATGATCGATGAAGTACACCGACGGGTCGAGCGCGATGAGGCGATAGCGCTCGAGCACCGTCGACACCAGCATGCCGAGCAGCAGGCCGCCACCGGTGCCGACCGCGCCAACGAGGATTCCTTGGATAAGGAAAATCCGACGGATCGATCTGGCCGGCATTCCCATCGCGCGCAAGATGCCGATCTCGCGCGTTTTGTCGGCAACGACCATTGTCAGTGTGCCGACGATATTGAACGCGGCGACCACGACAATGAGCAGCAGAATTACGCTCATACCCAACTTCTCGAGCTGCAACGCCGAAAAGAGCGAACGGTTTTGCTCCTGCCAGTCCTGCGCACGCACCGGTGCATCGAGCGAAACACGCAGAGATTCGGCAATCACGGGCGCCTTCCAACGATCATTCGTTTGCGCTTCAATACCTGTGACGTCTTCACCAAGTCCGGCAAAGTGCTGCGCGGTTTTCAGATCAAGATACAGATAATTGTTGTCGTACTCGTACATTTGCGTTTCAAACACCCCCGACACGACCATGCTGTCCGCTCGCGGGATGATCGCACCGGTCGATGCGTTCATCTCGAGCGTTCCAAACCCCAGAAGCACGATGGTGTCGCCCGGAAATGCGTTCAGCTTTGCGGCGAGAATCTTCCCCAGGACGGCGCCGGGAAGTTTGACGCTGTCGCGAACGAATCGGAAATCGCCAAGTACCGCGTGACTGCGAATGCTCGTGACATTGGCGCCCGGTGTGCCCTCTGGTTCGATACCGAGAACGGCCGCGCCGGTCGTGAACCCCGCGAGATTGCTGATGACTCCCTGCGTTTGCACAAACGGCGCTGCGGCGGTGATTCCCTTCGACGCGCGCACTTTGTCGCGGACGCTGCGCCAGTTCGAGAGGCGCAATCCCGCGCCGTACGGCAGCACCTGAATGTCTGCGCTGCCCACGAGAATCTTCTCACGCAGATCGTGCTGCAGCCCGTTCATCACGCCCATGATGATGATGAGCGCGCTCACGCCGACCAGCACGCCGCCAATGGCAATGACGCTGATCAGCGACAACAGACGCGATCCGCGCCGACTGCGCAGATATCGCCATGCAATGGAAAACTCGAGGCGTATCACCGACTGCTATTCGGGGCGCATCGTCGGGAACAGAATCACGTCGCGAATATTGGCCGTGTCCGTCAGGTACATGAACAGACGATCCATGCCGATGCCAACCCCACCGGTGGGCGGCATGCCGTACTCCATGGCGCGCAGATAGTCTTCGTCGACGCCCGACGCTTCGTCGTCGCCGGCATCCCGCAACCGTGCCTGTGCTTCGAACCGCTCGCGCTGATCGATCGGATCGTTCAACTCCGAAAATGCGTTTGCGATTTCCTTGCCACGCGCAAACAATTCAAATCGCTCCGTAAGCCCCGCGGGACCGCCCCGCTTTGGCTTGGCCAGCGGCGACAGTTCGATCGGATAGTCAATGACAAACGTCGGCGTATCGATCTTCGACTCCACGAGCTCCTGAAACATCTCGTCGAGCAGCTTGGGTCGGCTCAGCGTCGACACCTTAGCCACGCCAATGCGTTCGGCGATCGTGCGGAGCGCTGCATCGTCCAGCGACATCACGTCCGCGCCGGCTGCCGCTGACAACGTCGGCGCCCACTCGATACGCGGGAACGGTGTGACAAGTACGGGCACCTTATCGCCAACGATCGGCACCGACCGCACGGCTTCCGCCGCGGCAACCAGCAACGTTTCGACGCGATCCATCATCACCGTGTAGTCCGCAAATGCTTCGTAGAACTCGAGCATCGTGAACTCGGGATTGTGCGTCCGATCGATCCCTTCGTTGCGGAAGTCATGCCCGATCTCGTACACGCGTTCGAATCCGCCAACGATCAGTCGCTTGAGATACAACTCATCGGCGATACGCAGATAGAGCGGCATGTCGAGCGTGTTATGATGCGTAATGAACGGTCGTGCCGAGGCGCCGCCATACAGCGGCTGCAACACCGGCGTTTCGACCTCCAGATATCCGAGATTGTCGAGATGTTGCCGGACGGTGCGCGTGAGTAGCGAACGGGCACGGAATAACGCGCGCACTTCTGGATGCACGGCGAGATCGGCGTAGCGTTGACGGGCGCGAAGTTCGGTATCGGCAAACCCCGAAAAGCGCACCGTCTTCCCGTCAACAATTGCTTCCTTCCCGAACGGCAGCGGACGCAACGATTTGGAAAGCAATGTGCTCGCAACAACACGTACGGTTGGCTCGCCAGTACGCGTGCGCATCGTCGTGCCCCGCACACCAACCCAGTCGCCCAGATCTAATTCGCTGAGCAATCCCCACGCGTCTTCACCAATTTCGTCGCGACGGAAATACAGCTGCATGCGCCCGTCCATGTCCGCCAAGTGCGCAAACGCAGTCTTCCCCTGACTGCGCCAGGATGTCAATCGACCGGCAACCGATACGGTGGGCCCTTCGTCGCCGTCGCCGAGTGCCGAAATCGCGTCGACAGTTGAATGTGTGCGGTCGTATGCATACGCAAATGGCTCGACTCCCTTGGCGCGGAGCCGATCAAGCTTTTCACGACGGGCGATCATCAGGAAATTCAGATCGTCGCTCATCAGGTATTCCCCTCGACGGCGGCCGAACTTTCCATCTTCAAATACGCCTGAATGAAGGGATCGAGAGCGCCATCCATGACTTTCTGCACGTCGGGGATCTTGAGTTCGGTGCGGTGATCGTTAACCATCGTGTACGGTTGGAAGACGTAGCTGCGAATCTGACTGCCGAACGACACATCCTGCTTGTTTGCGTCAAACGCAGCTTTCACCGCCGCATGCTTGTCAGCCTCGCGTTGATACAGTCGGTTCTTGAGCTGCTTCATCGCGGTCGCCTTGTTCTTGAACTGCGAGCGCTCTGCCTGCGACGCCGTCACGATGCCGGACGGCATGTGTGTGATACGCACCGCCGATGAGGTCTTGTTGACGTGCTGTCCACCAGCCCCCGACGCGCGATACACGTCGATGCGCAAATCTTCGTCTCGAATCTCGATGTTGATCTCTTCGTTCACGACGGGATATACAAACACCGATGCAAAGCTCGTATGACGACGCGCCTGCGAGTCGAATGGCGAAATGCGAACGAGACGATGCACCCCCGATTCCGGACGCAAAAACCCGTACGCGAACTGCCCCTTGATCTCAAGCACCGCGCCTTTGATTCCGGCTTCTTCCCCCTCGCTCAGGTCGAGAATCTCAATCTCGAATCCCTTCCGCTCGGCCCACCGCGTGTACATGCGGTAAATCATCTGCGCCCAATCCTGCGCCTCGGTGCCGCCGGCTCCAGCCGAAATTTCAAGCTGTGCGTCGCGGAAATCATCACGCCCGCGTAATAGCGTCTTGAGCTCGAATGCGTCCAGCTCCTCCGCGATGCGCTCGACTTCCGCATCGACTTCGGCGGCCATCGAGTCGTCCGGTTCGAGACCGAGCATCTCATCGAGTTCTCGCGCTGACTTCGTCCGCGCTTCCAGCGCGTCGAAGGGTTCCACCCACCCCTTGAGCAGCTTGACCTGCTGAACGATGTCGCGCGCATGCTCCTGATCGTTCCAGAAGGCGGCTTCCGACATCTCGCTTTCAAAGGAGCTCAGCGTCCCGCGCTTGGCTTCGACGTCAAAGATACCTCCGCATGTCCACAAGCCGTTCTTCTGCTCGTGCCAGCACCTTCAGGCGTTCGCCGTCCTGCATACCTGTTCTCCATGAACGACGTCAGCCGCCTTCCGCGCGGGAAAGCGGCCCGTCGAACTACTCACCGGAATCCTGCATCGCAGCGATCAGAATGACCGTCCACAGACCGGTAAGTTAGCCACCGAACAGAGTTGCTTCCAGCCGGAAGGATGCGCGTTCTCAGAACAGCTTGCGGCCGCCGCCAAGGATCTCGTTCAGCGCTTCCTGAAAGTGGGGTGAACTCTCCGCGAGTTCACGGCCCACCTGTTCCACGTATTCCTCGTAGCTCTTCTTGATCTCCTCGCGGAACAGTTGACGAAGCGTCCCGTCACGGAGCCCATCATCACGTTTGCGCGGATGGTACGCCACCAGGTCAGACACCAACGCGCGAGCCAACCGGCGCGCGCGCTGACCCGGATCGGCGTTGAGAAACGGATTGATCGATCGTTTCCCACTTCCGGGCGTCACGCCGACAGGGGTGGGCGCTGTCGAGCGAGGGGGTGACGCAACGAAAGCGTCCGCTGAACGCGGGCCCGGTGCCTGACCCAGCGTCGAAATTCCACTTGGCGCGGGCGGCGTCATCAGCGTTGACGAGCCCCGCAGCGGCAAATTATCTGAACGCGAAGGGTGCGATGGCAAACCAGCATGAGGCGCGGCCGACGCGACAGGGGTCGGGTTGGCGGACGCAAATGGGCGCGACGCGACAGCCGCCGGGGTTGGTGCACTGGCGATCGCTGTCCGCGCAGCCGAGGGTGCGGTCCCAAACGACGGCACGATCGCCCGTGCCGACGACGGAGTGACGGCAATCGGAAGTGTGCCCCCGGCGATTGCAATCACACCACCACACACAGAGCAGCGCGCGCGTACACCCGTCGCGGGCACCTTTGCTGGATCTACACGAAAGACCGAGCGGCAATCAGTGCATGCAACCGTCACTGGCCGAATCCTCCGGCGCGCTGGTTGGATGCATCGAATAGCGTGTTGGCAGCGAGCGTCACAACAGGCGTAGCTTCTTCGCGACGCCGGTCAACCGTCCACAACGACCCAGCCAGCGTCTTCGCGTAGCTTTTCATCTCAGTTGCCAATTCGCTCACCTCCGCCGCGCGCACGAAGCGACGGCGCTGATTGGTGACCACTCCGATCGACAGCGTCATGAGCGGCACTCGATGCAACTGGCCACGACGATCCTTGCCCAGAAAGTACCCCGCCCGCTGATCCTGCTCGGAATATTGCAACGGGATCAATTCCTCGAAGACGCGAATGACATCATCACACACGCGGGGCATCGCAGCGACGGGCACGGCGTAGAGGAAGTCATCACCTCCAATATGGCCGACAAACCCTTCCTCAGCACAAAGCCCCTTGACCACATCGTGCAGGATGCGCGCCAGCAGGCGAATCACACGATCGCCGTGGTGGTAGCCGTATCGATCGTTGAACTCCTTGAAATGATCGAGATCGGCGTAACACGCCGCAAATTTTTCGCCGGACGCCACGCGACGCGCCAACTCGGCTTCAATCTCGCGCGTTCCCGGCAGTCGCGTCGACGGATGAACGTCAACGTCACGATCACTCCGTCGCAATACCGCAGCGAGACGCGCAGTTGCTTCGACGCTGTCAACATCATCGCGCAGGACTTCGTCTGCACCACAGGCAAACGCATCCGCAAAACGCACCGCCGGAACAATCACGAGAACCGGAATGATCGCTGTGAACGAATCGCGCTTCAGACGACGGCAGGTGGCAAGCACCTCGTCCTGCCACTTCTCGTCGCCGCGCGCATCGATGACGATCGCCCGTGGCCGCGCTCGCAGAGCGGTCGCAACCATGCCTGAACAGGCAGCAACCACCGAGGGCACCAGCAAGGAATCCGTGCACCAGGCATCCAGCCACGCCGGAGACAGCTGACCATTGGTCAGGATCAACGCTGTGTGCTCAGATACCGACACTTCTGCCATTTCAGGATGCGGTTGCTGGACGTCGGAGCACGACACAAGAGACCACCAGTGCGGGGCTCATCGTGCGAGTAGATAATTGCTTTGAATAAGACGATCTACGGTCGCCGCTCGGCACGATATGCCGTGCGTCACATTTACTCTGTCACTGTGGAACGATCCGGATCCGCGTCCGGAGCATCCGCTTGCCGGCAGCAGGATCGCCGATCGGCATCACATCACTAAAGATTCCATCAACTTTGACTCCTGCAATCCCAGCCCCGCCGAAACGTCGGATGCGGACACTGATATACGCGTCGATCACGCTGGCCAAGTGGTTGGCACCCACGACGCCCGCAAGATTGACCGACCGGAGGTAGCTCCGGTTCGCTGACTTTATGGTCTGCCTGTATACGTCCCACTGAAGTTGCGCGTCGCGCCAGCTCCACCGATACTCGTCGGTCACGGCCTCGCGGCTGTACTTGGCAAGGGCGCGCGCATACTCCGGAGTGCCGATACCGGGGTTCACATTGGGATTGAGCCAGAAAGTCTCGCGTGCCAATAGCCACCGCGACCCATTGTACGTCGATGCGTCTGTCTCCGGGTCAATCGCCCCCCCGGGAATCCGGTCGAATGCGCCGCTCTCAAGCTTTTCCTCCATGGACTCGTAGTAACCCCATGACCCCACAGGCCGCGTCCCGCCGAAGGGCTTCCGCGCAACGTCCGACGCAACGGAACGGTACCGCTCGCGCTCCCGATCGCCGTCCTTCTGGGCTGCCATCGCCTGTACTACGAAAAATCCTTCCGCAACCAGATAGGCGACTCCCCGCTGCTGACCGAGTGCAAACTGGCCAGAGCCGGGAAGAATGCCCGATGCGATCGGGGCCCACCACGGCGCGCGGAGCAGCAGCTTGGGAGTCGGCTGGAAGGTGACCGCAGTAGGTGACTCGACCGCGAGCGGGGACGGGAGCGGACGGGTTGCCAGTCCGCGTGCCCGCTGCTGTTGCGCACCGAGTGACGGGGCGCTGATCCACACGCCCAAGACCATGACGTTCACTAGGGCCATGCGACCTAACGCGCTGACCGAACTTCGTCGCCCCGGAAGCGTTACGTGCGACATCAAAACTTCGCGTGTAGCGAGATGTAGGTCGGTGGCGTCCCAAGCTGTGCCAACCCATCAAAACGACGCGAAACGTCAAATCCGAATTTCTCGCGCTCGAAACCAAGCCCCAACGATGGACCGCCCGCCTCGCCTGACTGAAGCTTGTAGCCACCCCGCAAAAACAGCTGCTGGCGATACCCCAGCACGAATCCGACCGCCGCAGTCTGGCCGACCAGAGCAGGGGAGCTCAAAACGTCGGCGCTCACATCGAGCGTGGCACCGCCTTCCTTGAGCGACTGAATTGGAAGGCGAATTTTGACGCCCCCCTGAATCACACGGGGAAGTGGGTCGGCCTGATCCTTGTCCTTCGCCTGCAGTGCCGGTCCAAGATTTCGAATCGCGAGACCAACCGTGAACGGAACAGCTGCGGCCACACGATATTGGGCCCCCAGATCAAGGGCCTGCGTACTCCCGGTGACGCCAGCGTTGTTGCCGCACAGCCCGCTGCACTGATTGAACCGAAGCAGCACCAGTTTGTAGGAAAGACCTGCGCTGAAACGCGAACCGACTGGGGTGGCGTACGAGAGCGCCAACATGTGGTTTTTGTTTGAAATCGTGCCCGTACTCACATCGCCGCCCGAAGCGGGTGTTGCGGGCTGATCACCGTAGTCGACGAGGTGATATGCGGCAGCCAGCGTGCCAAGCACGCGGGACGGCGCCGCGAATGCGAGCATGGTGTTCGTCGCGAATACTGTCGACGAGTAGTGCACTGCCAGTTCTCGCTTCGTGAGCCGGGCAAGCGACGCCGCATTCCACCAGATTCCCTCGGTACCAATGCTCGTGTCGGCAACCACAGCATCGCCCTGCCCTACCGCCCGTCCACCAAACGGCGCCAGCAGAAACAATCCGCCATTGCTTTGCGCAACGACCGGTTGAGCAACAGCCAGCAGGGCCGCCAGTCCGAATGCAATGCGAGTGCGAATTGCACTCACGCAGGGGTTCTCGCGGAGAGATGTATGGCTGATATGAAGTGCAACAATTGGATGCCGCGCCATTGAATGGCGCCGTTACTGCGGCGTGCGTCGATCACGCGCGTTCGTTGGGATCGCCGTAACCAAGCCGCAGGACAGCATTGCGATTGCGACGCCAATTCGGCAATACCTTGACCCAAAGATCGAGGTAAACCGGCTGTCCGATGAAGCGTTCAATCTTTTCCCGGGAGACTTTCCCGAGCTTCTTGATCTGCTGGCCATTTGCTCCGATCACGATGCGTTTCTGGCTGTCACGTTCAACGTGTAATACCGCACGAATGTACAGCGGAGACGAGCCTTCGCGAAACTCCTCGATTTCACACGCCAAGGCGTGCGGCAACTCGTCGCCCAGCTGTTCAAGCGCAGTTTCGCGCACAAATTCTGCGCAAAAAAATCGTACGGGCTGCGTTGAGATCTCGTCGTCGGGATACAGATATGGACTAACGGGCAGTCGCTGCGTTATTGCTGCCACCAAGATCTCGAGACCGTCACCGGTTGCCGCCGAGATGAGTACGGCATCGGGAAACTGAAGGCGAAGTGTGTCCTTTCTAGCTTCGTCCAGAAGATCCGCCTTATTCAGCGCCAACACGATCGGTGCTTTGGGCTCATTTGCGAGCGCGGCGGCTTCAACGAAACTCACCACGCGCTGCTTCGTTGCGTCGACGACATGTACGAGGACATCCGCGTCGCGTACGGCGGCGAGTGCGGCGTTCCGCATCGCGTTGTGCAGGGTGTCTTTCGGCTCCAGCAAGCCGGGCGTATCGAGGATGATCATCTGCACGTCATTCTCGCTGCGAATTCCGACCACGCGATGACGAGTCGACTGCGCCTTGCTCGACGTGATGGCGAGTTTTTCGCCGACCAAGCGATTAAGCAGGGTGGATTTGCCGGCGTTGGGAAATCCGGCGACGGTCACGATTCCAGCCCTGGTCATGTGATTGTGATCGCGCGCTGGCGCATGGAGGGAAGAATTCGAGATGAACGAAGACTACGGAAACGACGAAGCCCCCGCCACTGTAGTGACGGGGGCTTCGTGAAGGGTGCCGGCAACGGCCTACTCTCCCGCGATCTCTCGACCGGAGTACCATCGGCGCTGCTTGGCTTAACGACCGTGTTCGGGATGGGAACGGGTGTGGCCCAAGCGCTCTAGTTGCCAGCGAATTATCAAGGTCAAACGATATCGGTAAAGATATCT
Organism: Gemmatimonadaceae bacterium; assembly: GCA_043753735.1. Lineage (GTDB taxonomy): Bacteria > Gemmatimonadota > Gemmatimonadetes > Gemmatimonadales > Gemmatimonadaceae > Gemmatimonas. The sequence continues at coordinate 366 of JAYUWD010000360.1, read as the reverse complement.
CATGCGAAACAGCTATGGAAGCTGAATGCTGATGACAAACGGACGGGAGTGATCATGGGGTGCAGACGCTGCGTTTAGACAGCGGTGCACATGACGTACGCATGCTTTGCGGTGATTCTTGATGCCCATGGAAAAACCATGGGGGAGTCAAGCCGCACGGGCGATTAGGACGGCTGCGCTCGGAACATCTCGCAATGCTTCCACGTGCCGCCTATCGACGGAGTAGTCTCCTCCGGCCCTTTAGGGGACTCAAGGTCCCAGGGAGGGTTCATCTTGGGGGGCGCTTCCCACTTAGATGCTTTCAGCGGTTATCGCCACCGATCATCGCTACCCGGCGTTGCAGCTGGCGCCACAGCCGGGACACGA
>JAYUWD010000359.1:0-11729 GCA_043753735.1 Gemmatimonadaceae bacterium | reverse complement strand
CAGTCGCACGCCGGAGCGGCCGCATGAGCGGGCTGCTCGACGGCAACTACCGCTTCGACACGTTTGTGGTCGGTTCGTCCAATCGCCTCGCCGCGTCGGCGGCGCAGGCCGTCGCCGACGCGCCAGGCGCCGCGTACAACCCGCTCTTTGTCTACGGTGAATCGGGGCTTGGCAAGACACACCTCGTTGCAGCGATCGCGCATCAGGCGTGCCTCGCGCAACCCCGGCTGCGCGTTGAATTCAGCACGGGTGAGGAAGTCGCGGAGCGCCTGCACCGCGCGATTGCGTCCGGTCAGCAGGAACATTTCACGCAACGCTATCAACAGGTCGACCTGCTGTTGCTCGACGACGTTCAGTTTCTTGCCGGACAACGCGAAACGCAGAGTGAACTGCTGCGCCTGTTCAACCTCATGCAAGGCGATGGTCGGCAGCTCGTCATGACGAGCGACCGCCCGCCCGCTGAAATTCCCGATGTCGATCAGCGCCTTGTCTCCCGGCTTTCGGGTGGGCTCATTGTCGACGTCGGTGCCCCGGACTACGAAATGCGGCTGGCCATTTTGCGCAATGCCTGCCGAACGCGCACGCTCGATTTCCGCGATGGCGTGATGGAAGAAGTGGCCCGGATGGCCTTTGGAAATGTACGTGAACTCAAAGGCGCGTTGAACAAACTGACCGCATTTCAACAGCTCGAAGGGCAAGCGATCGGCGCTGACGATGTACGAGCCGTACTCGGCGAACGCGCCAGCGCGGCTACGTTGAGCGGACGTCATGTCGCAAGCGGCAACGAGGCGGCGAGTGAATACGAAGTATTTCTGGCCGACGTGTTTCAGGAAGTCGAGACGCGTGTCGAGAAATGGCGTGTCGTACTCGGTGAGGCGTGCACGTTTTGGCGCAGCGAAGGCTACCTGACGGCCGTGCTGGAGCGAGCAATGGCGCACCCCGTCCAGCCGGACGTGAGCGGACTGCTCGCAACATTCACCGCGGCCGTAGAACATCTCCGTGCAATCGAGGTCCGAGCGGTTGCGGTCGATGCGTCCCTGCGTGGCCATTTGGCCTTCCGCAATCCCGAGACTGTCGCTGACGCGCAGGCGGTGCTTGATCGCGCCGTGGCGATGTCAGAACCGCTGCCCGCGCCACTGGCGACACTGACGCGGGAGTCGTTTGAAGCCGGGAATGCGAATCAGCTCGCGCTGAGAGCGGTCGACGCCATCGTGGAGCAGCCTGGTACCCGCTACAACCCGTTGCTGATGCACGGGCCGAGTGGGGTCGGAAAGACGCATCTCGCCCACGCGATCGGCAACTCACTTCGCGAAGCGTGGCCGGGCAAGACCATTGCCTGTCTGTCTGCAGCTGCATTCGGCGATGAGCTTGTCGCCGCGATGCAAGGTGGAACTGTCGAACGTTGGCGCGGACGTTATCGCGCAGCCGACATTCTCGTTCTCGATGACGTACAATCCCTCGCAGAGGGGGAACGCACGCAGGAAGAAGTGTTTCATCTGTTCAATCACCTGTACGACCGCGGTGGGCAGATTGTGCTGACATGCGACCGTGCGCCACGGGAAGTGCAAGGTCTTGCGGATCGACTGCGCTCGCGCTTTGAAGGGGGCTTAGTGGTGACCCTGCAGGCACCTGATCGTGCGCTTCGAGCGCAAATAGTCGAGCGTTGGCTGATCGAAGCGAATGCGGAGCTTTCCGTTCAACTGATTGCATTGCTCGCGGAGAACGAAGTGGGCAGCGTGCGGGAACTCGGCGGACTGTTCAAGCGGGTGCACGCCGCAGCCCATATGCACGGACTCCCAATCACACTGGAATCAGCCCAGCGCGCACTCGGTGTCACCTCTGCGAGAGCGCAACACTCGGCGCGGCCGCGGATGGTCGCCCACACCCCCGATCAGGGGCGGCTCGACGACTACTTCCTCGATCGCGAAAAGGTGATCTGGGATTGGAGTGACGTCGGCGGACGAGTGATCGAGGATTTTCGCTGATGGCGATTCGCGGAAGTCTGAACGAGGCCAGTCTCGCCGATGTGCTGCAGCTCCTCGCACTCGGCCAGAAGACAGGATGTCTAAGCGTTGCAGGCGAAGGCACCTTTGGCACGATTCACTTCGACGCCGGACGGATCGTGTTCGCGGCGATCGTGAATCGCCGGGATCGTCTTGGCGATCGGCTGTTACGCAACGGCGCGATCGCGGCGGATGCACTCGCCAAAGCAGTCGCCGCCGCGGCGCCTACGGACGATCGCGCGCTTGCAGTGGCGTTGCTCGATCGCGGTCTTGTCGATCTCGACGTGCTCGAATCGCACTACCGACTTCATGTCGAGGAAGCCGTCTATTATCTGCTTGGCTGGACTCACGGCACCTTCACATTCGAGGCCGCACCGCGCGTCGACGAAAGCGATATCCTGGTTTCGATAAGCGCCGATTCGCTGTTGCTCGAAGGCGCACGTCGCGTAGACGAGTGGACGCTGATCGCCAAGAAAATTCCGAGTCTCGATCTCATCTTCGAGATCGACACTGCGCGATTGGCGACGCGTGAAGTGCCACTCAGTCCGGTACAGCAAAAGCTGCTTCAATTACTCGATGGCACGCAGGATGTGAATACAGTCATCGAACGGTCGGGGCTCGGCGAGTTTGATGTCGGCAAGGCAATTTTCGGTCTGCTCACAGCGGGCTTTGCACAGCGTGTTGGTCGCAGTGCTGCGCGTCGCATGCCGTCCCCCGAGAGTCGCGTAGCGGAACACCGCAACCTCGGCGTCGCGTTCTATCGCACCGGGCTCTACGACGAGGCGCAGCGTGAGTTCCGGCGCGTGCTCGAGTTGCGCGATGCGGACGCTGCTGCTCGCTTTCATCTCGGGCTCGTACACTTGCGCCGCGGTGAGTGGGACGGTGCAGTCGACGTGCTGCTGCGCGCGACGCAGGAGCCCGACGCACCGGCCGCAGCGTTTCACAATCTCGCGTATGCGTTGGAACGACTGGGTCGGCTTGACGAGGCGGCCGCGCAACTCGACGAAGCTGTAAAGCGCGGCACCGCAACCGACCCGCGCACCAGTCTCTCACACGCCGTGGTCTCACTTTCGCGAGGCGATCTGGCAACGGCCGAATCCCAGTTGAGTGCCGCGCGGGGCCAGTGGGGGGCGCGCCAACCGTCGGCGTCATGGTTCCACACAGCGGGGCTCGCGGCCGCGCTGGCCGGCGATCTGGTGCGCGCGAGTGCGCTGCTCGAGGAAGGCATCAGTGTGCATCCTCATGCCGCGCTGCTTCACAACAATCTCGCTGTCGTTTACGAGCGGCGCGGCAGCTACGAACTCGCCGCGCGCACCGTCGAACACGCGCTGCTTGAAGACGCGAACGATGCGCATCTGCACAAGAATCTCGGTGACTATCTCTATCGCGCACAGCGCTACGACGAAGCGTTTGACGCATTCACGCGCGTCGTCCGACTGGATGCTGGACATGGCGCCGATGTGCATCTCAAGCTTGGAAATATTCTCTATCGTCGAGGGCGTGTGAGCGATGCACAGTTGGCCTGGGAAAGAGCGCAATCGCTCGCGCCCGGCAATCAGATCGTCCGGGCAAATCTCGAAGCACTTGGCCGCGCCGCGCAGCGGGCCGAGGCACGAGCCGAAGAGGAACGCAGTACAGTCGAGCGCAGTGCGGCGTGGGGGCCGATGCCGGCGGACAACCTGAGAACGATCGCCGTGGCGGCGGCGTGAAGCCGTCGCTGCGCAGTCATACCGGACCACTGCCATGACGCAGATCAACGTGCGTATCGCCGACTACGCCGTGGCCGAAAGTGGTTCCGTCCTCATCACCAACGGCATTGGATCGTGCGTTGCGATTGTGCTTTATGAGCGCGCGGCCAAGATCGGCGCACTGGCCCACATCCTGCTGCCGCACGACAGTCTGACCGCCGTGCATGAGCCACCGGCCAAAAGCGCGTCGGCCGCAGTGCCGGTCATGGTGCGGCGCATGCGCGAACTGAACGGCACTGGTGAAATCGAAGCGCGTCTGGTCGGCGGAGCGAGCATGTTCGCACAGTTGCTTGTTCCTGGCTCAATGCCGCTCGGGTCGCGAAACATTCTGTCCGCGCGCGCGGCGTGCGCTGCGGCGAATATCCCGGTCGTGGCCGAAGATGTCGGCGGAGATCACGGGCGGTCGGTGGTGTTCGACATCGACAGTGGCAGCTTGCTCGTGAAGTCCATCGCGAAGGGCGATGTCCGCCTCTGATTCGACGGCGTGCCCGGTGATGCGTGGCACGTCACCGCCGCGAGTGCTGGTCGTTGACGATAGCGCGTTCATGCGCCGCATCGTCAGCGATGTCGTCGCGTCCAGTGGCGAATTCGTCGTTGTCGGAACCGCGCGCGATGGACTCGATGCGTTGCGCCAGATCGCCTTGCTCGAGCCCGACATCATCACGCTGGATGTCGACATGCCGCAGCTGGACGGGTTGTCCGTGTTGCAGCGCATCATGGCCGAGCGGCCACGCGCCGTGGTGATGCTGAGCGCCGGTGGTGCCGATGGAGGCGCGGATTCGACGTTGCGCGCGCTGGAACTCGGCGCCGTCGAATTTGTGCGCAAACCTTCCGGCGCGATCAGTCTCGACCTCGAAGATGTAAGCGAACAGCTGCTTGAAGCGCTGCGCGCCGCATCGTGTACAAATCTGGACATCCTGCCGCGCGCCGCGGCTGCGACTGGGCTCGCAGTGGGACGGAACGCCAGCGTCATGCTGCCGCCAGCGAATCGGGTCGCCGTGCGCGCCACCCAACTGGTTTGCATCGCTGCGTCAACGGGTGGACCTGCGGCGCTTTCACGCGTGATTCCGCGCTTGCCGAGATTTGCGCGGACGGCTGTGCTTATCGTACAGCATATGCCCGCCGGCTTCACCGCGAGTCTTGCTTTGCGTCTGCACGGGGCATCGAACTTGCCGGTGCATGAGGCAAACGACGGCGACCCCATTCTCGCTGGCCACGCATACATCGCGCCCGGAGGTTTTCACATGCGCGTCACCGGAACCCTCGGCACACCGACGCTTTCGCTTGATCAAGGCGTTGCCGTGTGGGGCGTACGTCCCGCTGCTGATCCGCTTTTCAACTCGGCGTCGAAGCTGTTTGGTACATCGACAATCGGCGTTGTACTTACCGGCATGGGACGCGACGGCGCCGCTGGCCTCGCGCTTGTTCGCAAGGGTGGGGGGCAAGCGATCGTACAGCATCGCGACTCTGCCGTGATTGCCGGAATGCCCGACGCTGCGCTTCGCGACGCCGGTGCTGATCGCGTCGAGATGCTCGAGCAGCTCGCCGATGCGATCACTGAACTCGCTCAACCGGGAGAAGATGCGTCGTGAGCATCGGCCGCTTCCGCTCCACCGCGGCGTTTTCACCGCGAGCCCGTGCCAACCTTGTCGCCGTCGACCGGACGACGTTTGTCATTTTTTCCATCGGCGGGCATCGATTCGCCGTTTCGGTCGAACGCGTCGAGCGTGTACTGCGCGGCGATGGCGCTCATGATACCGTGACATATGCTGGAAGATCGCTGCCCCTCGCCAATCTGGCGTCGGCGCTTGGGCTCGCGCTGGCACCATCCATGCTGTCGCGCGTGCTGATTTTGTCTGACGGCGCGACTTGGACCGCAGTGGCCGTGGACGTGGTGTACGAGGTCGCAACTCTTGACGCGTCGGCCGTGGCTCCGCTCGCCTACGATGGCGCGCACACGTATCTGCCGATCGGTGCGCGTGGTGTCTTTACCCGACAGGAACAAAGCGTGTTGGTGCTCGACGTATCGCGAGCGTTGCAGGCCACTTCGCGCTACGACCTGCTTGCCTATTCCGACCCGCTACAAGGCGATGTCACGTGAGCGACGCAACATGAGCGACCTGACAATGCCCGACGGCGATTCGCTCGCCAGGCGTTGCGCCGCGATTGCCGCCGCACTGGACGCGCAGCCATCTGCTCAAACCCGGCTGCAACTCAAACAGGAAATCATCGCGCTCTTTCGTGACGCGGACACGGCCCTCGCGACCCTGTCAGCGTTCAAAAACGACGTGAAGGCGCTGGCGGAGTCGTGGAAACTGCTCGATGGACGCACCGCATCGAACGGCCATCCGACGACATCAGGTCGTATCGATCATCTTGGCGCGTCAACGTTCGTCGAGAAGGGCTGGTCCAAACTTTCGTTGGGCGATGCGCCGGGTGCCGAAGTCGCGCTGCGTCGCGCACTCGAACTTACGCCCGCAAACAGCGAGGCCGAAACACTGCTGGGATGGGCGCAGATGCTGCAGGAGCAGTACGACAGCGCGCTGCTGACATTTCACAATGTGCTCATGCGCGATCCGCAGAATACGTTGGCACGCACCAACGTGGGCTTCATCTGTCTTCGCAAGAAGAGTTATGGCGAGGCGATCGAGCACCTGTCACGTGCGATCAAGCTGGATAGCGATCGCAAGGCGACGCTCTACGCGCATCTCTATCTGGGGATGGTCTACCGCGAGCGCGAGATGTACAGCGACGCTGAACTGTTTTTCAAAAAAGCGCTCGAGCTCGGACCGAACCTGTTGCAGGCATGGTATGAGCTCGGGCGCGCGCGGTGGTTTGCCGCTGATCAGACCGGCGCGCAGGATGCGTGGCGTGAAGGCGCGAACGCGAACAAGTTCAATCCATGGGGACAGCGTTGCGCGGAAACGCTCGCACTGGTGGAACGGGGAGGGGCGGTGCCGCGCGATGGCTGATCGCTGCAGCGCTGACCAGTTCAGTGGGGCTGACGCAGACCGTCTGCGCACCACAGGCGGCTGCCCAGCTACCGGCCAATAGCCTTCGGATCGATAGCGGTCGGTTCACCGTCGTCGCAGAACAACGTGATTCGCGGCTGGCGCGCTCGATGCTCGGTGCAGCCGTGGGACAGGACAGCTTTCCGGGACTCGCGCGACCGAGAGCGCATGTACTCATTGCCATCGCCCCCGACGCCAGGCGTTTCCGGGACTGGGTTGGTCCGTCGGCACCGGAGTGGGGTGCGGCCATCGCGCTTCCCGAGCAGCAACGCATCGTCATGCAGGGCGGCGAAGCCGGAAGCGAAGCGGGCGACCCGGTGGTCGTGCTGCGACACGAACTTGCACACCTCGCCTTGCACGAAGCGATGGGTACGCTGCCGCCGCGCTGGTTCGACGAGGGCTACGCGAGCTTCGCGGCGCACGAATGGACGCGTGAATCGGCGATCGAAACGTCGAGTGGACTGGTGTGGCACACATTGCCGACACTCGAGCAGCTCGAAGACGGGTTTTATGCTGGCGCTTCGCAGGCAAGTTGGAGCTACGCGCTTGCCTATCGCGCCGTCGAAGATCTGGCCGCACTCGATGCGCAGAACGGGCTGACGAATTTGCTTCGAGAGTGGAAACTCGCGGGCAAATTCGAACCTGCACTGCGCATCGCCTTTGGTATGACAGGCGAACAGTTCGACAAGCATTGGCAGCAGCAGACGCGTCGCCGGTTCGGGGCGTTGTCTCTGGTCACGAATCTGTCGGCAGCGCTGGGCTTTTTCGCGCTGCTCCTAGGTCCACTCTTCTGGCTTCGCAAACGGCGCGACCGAAGGCGTCTTGAGGCGATGCGGCTTGTCGACGCCGCTCAGGAGCGAGCGGCGCGTGAGAGCGCGCTGGACGCCATGCTGAACATGGATGAGGGAGACGGGGCCTCCGCATACCTCGCGCCCGACGTGGTACGTCCCACCTGAACTTGGCTCGAACCGGGATTGAACGCAGCGTGCCCTTGTTGAGGCAGGGTCGGGGCAGGTATCCTCCACTTCATGACGACCATCGAAAAGACCCGCGCGCGTGCGCTCTTGTTTTGGGGTGCCGCGGCTTTGGTGTTGCTGGCTGGCTATGTCGATTTGGCCCGGGGCGGCGAGACCGTCGCACCCATTTTGCTGGTGCTGGGGTATGTAGTGTTGATCCCGCTCGCCATCCTGAAGGGTTAAGTTCATTGGAACGGTAAGCTTGGGCGAATAGCTCAGTTGGTTAGAGCGCCTGCCTTACACGCAGGATGTCGGGGGTTCGAGTCCCTCTTCGCCCACCTGAAAGTCGGTGCGACTGGCTTCCGTCTTGCGATGGTTTCCGGTAGGTGCCAAGTTGCACTTTGTCTCCGTCATTCCCTGACCCGCGTGTTTTGCGCACGAACACCGGGTCGTTTTCGCCCCCCGACAGCATGCGGCGCCGCCGCCATGTGCTTCTGTCGGCCACTACGGTTTCTCTGTGCGGAGGTTACGACATTGATGTTACGGAATTTCCAGACACTGTCTGGGTTTGGTTTCGCGTTGGGCGGCATTGTACTGATGCCTTCGATGGCGTCGGCGCAGATCAATCGCGTTCCCGATCCGAACGCCATTCGCGTCATGGTTTCGGTCTTTAAGACCGCAGACAAGAGCAAGCTGGGCGTGGACGCGGCTGATGCCGTCCGCTCGCACATGACCTCCGAGTTTCCGTTCAAGCAGGTGTACGTCCTTCCGAAGCAGGACATCAATGCGACCCTCGAGGCGTCTGGTTTCCCGACCACAGACGCGTTGCAGCCGCACGATGCCCGTGCGCTGGCCAACCTGTTGCGCGCCGATGAGTACCTCACCGGTAATGCCGCCAAGACTGCAACGGGTTTCAAGATCGAAGGCTTCCTGGTGCTCGCTCGCGACAATGCGCTGGTCCAGCCACTCGGCTCCTACGAAGCACCGAAGCTGGATGCAGCCGCAGGCATGGTTTCCAAGGAACTCAAGGACGCGCGCAAGCAGCTTGATTTTGAAAAGAAGTGTGTCAACTCAGCGCGCGACAATAAGCTGGATGCCGCGGCCGCATTCGCAAAGGAAGGCATCGCGGCCTATCCAAAGGCGACTCTGGCGCGCATCTGTTTGGCGAACGTGATGGTGTCGCAAAAAGCGCCCAACGACGCGCAACTCGCGATCGCACGTGAGATCGTATCGATCGACCCGAAGAGCCGTCCGGGGCTGGCGCTGCTGGCGACTGCGTTCCGCGCCGCCAACCAGTCCGATTCGGCAGTGCTCACGCTGACCCGGTTGTTGGCCACCGATCCGGCCAACCCGCGGCTGCAGAAGGATGTCGTGGACGCGGTTGCGGCGCTCGCCAATCCGGCCATGGCCCGTCCGATCATCGACGAGGCCGTCGCGGCAAACCCCGGCGATCCGGAACTGCTCGCGCTCCGCTGGAAGATTTTGCTCGCTGTGAAAGACTACAAGGCGGCATTCGTGCAAGGTGAGGAGCTTATAAAGCTCGACACTGCTTTCTCCGACACGACGTATTTCATTCGCACTGCAGCGGCATATGCGGCCGACAGTCAGCAACAGAAGTCGGCTGAGTTCGCGGCCAAGGGGCTGGCAAAATTTCCGAATCAGACCAGCCTCACATATCAGCAGATCATCGGCCTCCGGAACGCTGGCCAGGTGCAGCAATCTTTGGACGCGCTCAACAAGGCGTTGGCTGCGAAGATCTCCGTCGACAACAGCGCAATTCTTCGCTTGGGCATGCTCAAGGATCTCAATCGGAATGAGGAAATTCTTCCGGCCGCACGCGAGTTAATCGCGGCTGGAGACACAAGCACGTACATCCGTCAGATGATCGTCGGTATCGGCAAAACCCAGGGAGATATTGCGCAAAAGTCCAAAAACCCTGACGATTTTCAGGTCGCAATCAAAACGCTGTTGTTTGCAGACTCAGTCTCCAAGGGCGCAGTTAAGCAGCAGGCCGGGTTCCTTCTTGGCTCCAATTATGTCCAGCTCGGCGCCGTGAAGTATCAGGCTGCGCAGACTGCCAAGTCCTGCCCGATAGCGAAGGAGGCGAAGAATTTTGCGGCCGACGCGCAGATTCAGCTTCCGAAAGGTGGCGCGTTCGCCCCAGACGCCATGCGTCAATTGATGGGCGTCGCGATGCAGCTCGACACCGGCGCTGACCAGCTTATCAAAGCCTATTGTAAGTAACGGCAACATCTGATCGCGTTTCACCGCGAGCCCGCCGTCGCCTGCGACGGCGGGCTCACGTGCTTTTGCTGGTTTCGTATTTGCGCGACATGCGCCCAAGTCAATGCATCACATCCGTTTTGCTTGGGTAGTTGTGCACACATCTGCTTGAAGGAACAACGCTTGACGCCTCTCTACGCTTTTCGCTAACATGCCGCGCCCAAACCTCTGGCTGTGAGTCCGGTCCGTTCAATCCCATCCGGGCGCGTAGGCGCCTATCACGTCCCCGTATTGCTCGCCGAAGTCGAAACACTTCTCGAGCAGGCGTCGACTGTGCTCGACTGCACACTCGGCGGCGGTGGACACGCCGCTGCACTCCTCGAAAAAGGGAGTCGTGTGACTGGTATCGATCGCGATCCGCGGGCACTCGCCTCGGCGCGCGACCGGCTCGCCCACTACGAACGCTCGGGACGGTTTCGCGCCATTCTGGCCAATTATTCAGCGCTCGACAACAGTGTGCTCGCTGATATCGAACGCTTTGACGGAATCCTGCTCGACCTCGGGGTGTCGTCGCATCAGTTCGACGATCTCACCCGTGGCTTCACCTTTCGCGAAGGGGCACCGCTCGACATGCGCATGGGCACGGACTCGGATATCGATGCGGCCGAGCTGCTCAACACGATTGACGAGGTCGATCTGTCGGCGCTCCTTCGCGCCTATGCAGACGAGCCCCGGGCTGCCCGTTTGGCGCGCGAAATCACACGCCGCCGCGAGCGTCGACCGTTTGCCACCGCAAATGACTTGGTGGACGCCATCCGCGCCGTCCTTGGTCCACGAAGCGGCGCTCCTGATTTTGCGCGCATCTTTCAGGCCGTGCGCATTGCTGTGAACGACGAACTCGCCGGGCTCGAACGCGCCTTGCCGCACCTACGCGACCGCCTCACGGTTGGCGGAGTATTGGCCATCATCAGCTATCACTCGGGCGAAGATCGCCTCGTCAAGAACGCGTTCCGCGATTGGAGTGCGGCGTGTATTTGTCCGCCCAAGCTGATGATGTGTACTTGCCGAGGCGCGCCGTTGGGCGACACGCTTACAAAGCGGCCGATCAACGCCAGTGAAGGCGAGACCGAAGTCAATCCGCGTGCCCGCAGCGCGCGTCTGCGAGCCTGGAGGCGCACCGCCTGATGGCCACGGCTCGACGCCGTGCGCGTGGGCCGATGCGCGGACGCACGAAGTTCGCTCTCGGTCTCGTGATGCTCATGTGCGTCGCAGCGGTCGTGATCTGGCGGCGCAGTGAAGGCAATGGGTTGGCCAAGGAGGTGCTTGAGATGAATCGCGAACTGATCTCGATCGACGCCGAACGTCGCATCATCGAGCGCAACTTGCGTGAAGCCGCGGGACGGCAACGCGTGGTCAGCGAAGCCGAACGTCGGCTGGGCATGCACGTTGCCACCGAAGGGCAGACGCGCACGTTGACCGATTCATCGAGCGTTCCGTGAGCGCCCCGCGAAGTGGTGTGCCCACGATGTCGAACCTTTCGCCTTCGACGTCGTCAGCGCCTTCCCCCTCCACGCGGAACGCACCGCAGCCTGAGCCAGCACCCCTCGGGGCCGATCCGATCAGCGGACGTCCCCTAGTGAGTCGTGGCCGCACAATGTTTGTACACGCAACACTCATTGTCTTTGCGCTCGCGATTTTGGCGCAATCCGTACAGATCCAGCTCATCGATCGCGGCAAGTGGGCCATTGCCGCTGTCGAACAGCATGTGAAAAGGCAGACCGTGGCGCC
>JAYUWD010000358.1:0-3902 GCA_043753735.1 Gemmatimonadaceae bacterium | reverse complement strand
TTCCGCAATCGCCTCGCAAAGCACGCCGCCGATCGACAGCGCGCGTGCGGCATCGACGGCGGCGATGGCAGCGGCCGATCCGTTGCGCGGCTCGACATCAAAGTTGTCGCCGCTTTCAGCTCAGGCGCGGTCGCTGCAGGACAACTTCGAACGCAATCATCGACTCGGCCTCCGCTTCTACAACGGCGGCGCCGACGCGTCCTGCGAAGTACCGCTCGGTCGCATCTGCTACTGGAACAACAATGGCGATGTCCCGCCGCCAGCCGAGCGCAACGACGCCAAGCTGGAACGCGATCAGCTGCTCGAACTGCTCGGACAGGCACAGGCAGCAGAGCCGTCTGACGATTGGGTAAGCGGCATGCGCGTGCGGTATGCGGTCGAAGGTGAAAAGCCCGACGTCGCGATTGCCGCTTCGCGCGCCTGCACTGGCACGGGGTGGTGGTGCGCGGCCCTTCAGGGACTCGCACTCCACAACGCCAATCGTCACGTTGACGCTGCGGCCGCGTTTGACAAGTCGCTCGCTGAAATGCCAGTCGCGCAGAAGTGTGCGTGGACCGATCTCACAATGTGGCTTGAAATCTCATCGCACGCTGCCTACAAGGCGATCGCCTGCGGCGCGCGTGACGCGGAGAATGCGCGAATATTTCGTCTGGCGCAGCCGCTTTGGTCACTGCCGGCAAACGACATTCGCAATGAGCTGTTCGCGCGTCGCACAATTTCTCGCGTGCAATCGCTTGGTCGCATTCCCTATGATCTGACTTGGGGCGATGATCTGCTCGAGTCGCAGATTCGCTATGGTTGGCCGACCAATTGGTCGGTGCAGAACGGTGGCGTGGCCGATCCGCGTCCGCCGCAGGTGATCGGCCACGAGCCAACACCCAGCTACGACTTCATGCCTTCGCAGAAGGCGATGACGACCCCGATCGGGGCGACGTCTGCCGATTGGTCGCCCCGACGTCAGAAAGCACGCATGCGTTATGCGCCGAGATATGCCAACGGCTTTGCCGAAGTGCCGCATCAGATCGCGCGCTTCCGTCGTGGCGATACGACAATCGTGGCCGGTGGATACCGCCTCGTGCGCGAACTCGAAATGGGTCGTGCCCCGTACAACGCGACGATGGTGCTTGATGCGATGAACGGTCGCGCGCCAACGATCGCGAAACGTGACAGCGCCACGGCAAACGGTGCGCTTTTGGCGCCGCTCATGGGCCCGATGCTCGCCAGCATCGAAGTGCTGGCGCCTGCGGGCAAGCGTGCCACGCGTGTGCGTACAACCGTACAACCGCTCGCGCCAGGAACGCGTCTTTCCGACTATTTGTTGCTGCAGCGCGGCGACGCAACCGCAACACCAACGCTCGAACGGAACGCCCTCCAGGCGTATGGTTCGCTTGAAATTGAACGTGGTGCGACGGTCGGCCTTTATTGGGAGATGTATCGTCCGGTCAGTCCCTCAGCGCCGCTGCAAGTGTCGGTACGCGCGACACGTGTGGGTGCGAGTTTCTTGCAGCGGTTCGGCAGCTCTATCGGCCTCTCGAAGTCCGTCACGCCGGTTTCCATCCGCTACGCCGACAATGGTCGTCCCGATGGGCTACCTGGTCGAAGCTTGACACTCAATTTCCCGCCTGTTGCACCCGGCGAGTATCAACTCACACTCATTGTCGCAGGCGCTGGCGTCACTGACAGCACGACGCAGACGATCAAGATTCGCGGTGAACGATGATCAGCTACTGCTTCCCTTTGACCACGATCATGCCGACTGGACTGCCATAGTCGTCGTTGCTCATCGGGAGGCCGGGCGGCGCGATCCAGCGGCCGCCATCGGCGCGAACGGTGACACGGTGCATCCCTGGGGCGAGTTTGAGCTCCGCTCGCCATTTGCCGTGCTTGGTGCGCGTCATCTGAGTCACCGTCCACTGCGTGGCGTCGCCCATCAACTCAACCGATTCAGCGCGTGGCGCGTCGATAAGCAACACCACCCGGAGTGTGTCGGCGTCGGCATGCGTTGGCGTGACATCAACTGTTGCCGAGTCGACTGAGCCGATCGTGCGCGTTTCGAATGCCAGAATGCCACCCGGTGTGTCGTCGCCGCGTCCACGGAACGGAAGGCGCGCAATACGAACGCCGAGCGCAACCACCGGGGCGAAGTTGCGACCCCGCCCCTCGGAGACGTCATCTCGTAGTGTACTACTTCCAACCGATGCGGAATTCGTGCTCGCGGCACCGACGACCGACAGCCAGGCGGTAACCGGTTGCACAATGGCCATTGAGGCGATCGTCGGCGACTTACGCGGCCTGGGCGACAGTGCATCGCTCGTAATCCACGTGGCGACTGGCGCTGTGACTGAGACAAGCCATGTCGTCGGACCGGTATTGAACCCGGCGGAGGCGACACCGGTGGCAATATCGCGACGTTGCAACGCGCGTAGCGTGCGTGTGGTCGTCAGCCGATCGGCCGATGGTGTTGGAAGTGCCGACGTCGGTTCTTCGATCCGGAGTGTCTGCGTAGTTACGCGCGTGGCACGCTCGACGGAAAATCCGAAGGAGAGTTCGACGCTCGCAACATTTCGAATCACGCCGCCTTCAAATCGTCCAATCGTGCCAACATCAACGCGCCGCGAAACCGTCGTGTCAGCGCGCATTCCTTCGAAGCCGCTCGCAACGAAGGTCGGCGCGCCGCCCATCAACCGGCCGGCCACGTTGCCAGTCACGTCGGCACGACCGTAGCTGACCGCACTCCACAACTGACTCTCACCGAGCCGAGAGCGCGCCCGCAGCGATACCGTGCCCTCGACGGCAGAATTCGTACCGACAGCATTTTTGGCGAGCCAGTTGCCGGTGCCGATCGCGGACAAGCGAACGCGACCAAGTCGACCGATAGGCTGAGTTGCACCCATCCAGAGTGCGTTACGCTGCGCAAGCGCGTTACCACTGCCATCCGGAAGTGACGCGAGGCCCATGACGGCAATTGTGGGAGACTCGGTCACAGGGCCTAAAACCGACGAAGGCGTGACTGGCGCATCGCCGCGACGTTGGGCACTGACCGGCGACGCGAATAGCGCTGCTGTGATTAGCGCACACGGCGAAGCTACTCCGCGACTCTTAAAGTGGCGGCGCAACGCGCGAAGGAAGCAATGTGCGGGCGTCACGGAGAAGGAGGACGGATCGGCTTTCGATCCACCGTCGCGGGCGCGGACGGCGAATTGCTGCCAGGAACCGTCCCTCGAAGATAGCGCTGGATTGCATCCACTGCCATACCAGGGCCACGAACGGAGTTTTTCGCGACTGTCACCTGCAAGCCCAGCAGTACCTCGTCCGATCGCGGCATGCGGGCGATCGCTGTCACGGCGTCGCGGGCCGTCGCCGCCGGCACACCGCGTGCAACGATGTCCGTCATTACTACTAATGGAGTTACGGCTGCGCCCACCCCACGGCTCGCTCGGATCGCCGTCAACATCCGCGCGTCGATGCCGGCTCGCAGTGCGCTCGCGCCGGCTTCGAGCTCTGCTACGGACGACTCGGTGCCAAGCATTTCGCGAGCGCTTTCCAGCGCGACAACGTACTGCCGGACCACCAAAAGGATTTTGGGTCCACCGGCTTTTCTGGCAGCCCCCTCAAGGGCACGGTTGATCAGCGGAGCTGTCGGCAGACCACGTTCCGCAGCGCTATCAAGCAGCGACCGAAGCGCGTACGCAGTGACGCTGTCAAAACGCGCGGCATCGAAATGAATCTGCCGTCGGCCACAATCGCCCATGCGACACGGGAGCTGCCCGGTCGCGCCACGGCCGTCGTACGTAGTGTCGATCGGTAGCGCACGACGAGTACTGTCGCCCGCAAAAATCGGCGCCCCCACTGTCGCCTCAGCACTGGCCAGAAGCTGACCGAGCACGACGATCAGCGCGACG
>JAYUWD010000357.1:0-11747 GCA_043753735.1 Gemmatimonadaceae bacterium | reverse complement strand
ATGTGTATGGGCTCTCGCGGCATCTCTTTGACGCCGAGCGCATTGCGTTGTGGGCAGAGCGTCGAGGCGTGTTGGTGAAAGCACTTGAAGATGCGGCGCTGGCGATGGCCAGTGTGTATCGAAGTGTTGGGCTGGCGTTACCAGAAACGCTGCCGATCGCGCGCGAAGGAACACTGCGACGCTTTGCCGATCTTGTCGCGCGCTTCATGCCATTCGATCTCGTCATCGAGGAGCAGACAGCCGATGGTCAGGAAGCGCGTGTTTCGAAGACGAGCGTATGTGGCAGTTGGGGTGCGGTGGCCGGATCGCTACGCTTTTTTGCCGATCGTTTCGGTGTGCCTCGTGCGTCGATCGAAGGGACGCAGCTGCCGATCGACCTGATCAAGCAGTATGCACAACGGCATCCGCCTGAACTTGCACTCGACGCGGAGCGGAAGCATTCGCCGGTGTTGTTGCGCCGTCGCGTGACGTACTTCGGCTTCGAGCTGTCGCGAGAGAGCGAGCCACTCACGGCATTTCCCGATGATCTTGCCCAACCGGCGCGCCATCTGCTGGCCGAAGCCGCCGCGCGCGGCGAGTTGCGACACGTCGGTGTGCGTCGCAATCAACCAATCGTCGAGGAGATCCGTGAAACGTGGCGACGGCTGGGCGGTGTGACGCCACGGTTCGGTCAGGGTGAACTCGCTGCGTGGTACGAGGGTGAAATGGGCGATGCGCGTGAGTGGGAGGAGATTCGCGCGATGTCGTTGCGGCTGGACCGACGTACGTTTGTCAGCGATGCGCAGTTGGCCGAGGCGCGCGCGCTTCCGGGATACGTGGAGATTCGCGATCGCACCGTTTCGCTTGAGTACGATGTCGAAGAGGGCGAGGTAGGGCCGGTCGGTGTCGTACGTTTGCGCGTTCCTGAAAAACTCGCGCGCTCACTGGTGCAGGAAGAAGTCCCCGCACTCGATCGTCCGATTCGGTATGTCGTACCGCGCGGCCAGCGTGGTTCCGTGCGTGCGACCGATCTGCACGAGTTGCAGCAGAAGCTTGATCTGCCGTTTACCGAAGACGAGCAGGCTCGCCCGCAGCAGGCGTCGCGAGAGGAACAGGATGGGCGCAAGCGAGAGCGAAACGTGCGTGATGCGCGCGGCGATTTTCAGCGGCACGGAAAGCGTAGTGGCCCCGGTGGGCGGCACAGTGGCCCCGGCGGTCGAGGGCAGGGCGGACGAAAGAAGCGACGTTAATTCGCGCCAAGCGATTCGTGAATGACCGTGTCGTACTCCTCGACGCGGTCGCGAGTGAATCCGCGCGCGAGGTAGTTGGAAAGGGCCGCGGGGCCGTCCAGCGTGCAGCTGTGTAGCCATACTTTGGTTGCGCCCATCGCCCAGCTCTCTTTCGTGGCTTCCGCAACGATCCATCGGCCAAGTCCCAAGCCAAAAGCACGCCTGTCCAGACCGAGATAGTTGATCTCGACTGACCCGTCGGTGTGTCGTTCCAGTTCGATAAAGCCGGCGCCGATGAGGGGCTCTTCGACAAGCATCCCGTTGGCATCTCGCGCCTCGTTCAGCGATGCATCCGCGCGATAGATGCGCACGTCCGGGCTTGCGAGGTGGGTGTCCAATTTGGCATCGGGCCAGGCATCGCGGTCGTGCCAGTGCCACGGACCGCCGATTCGCGCATAAAGGGCGCGCCACGTTGGCACCGCGCAGGCTTCAAGCAACACCAGTGTTGCTGCTTTCGCCGACGGTGATCCCGGCGTCAGGAGCTCGGCAGACGCCATGCTGAGGTAGCTTCGCGTAACCCGAACCTGGCGACTTTTCGTTGTAGGACTGTCGAGTCCTAATTTGTTCGCTGTCCTGCCGCTTTCGGAAGTCATATTCGGACACTCGCAGTCCTATAAACGCTTGTCAAGTAACAAATTACCAGATTGCGCCGGACTTGGTTGCGATTAGGACCATACGGTCCTAATATCTCATTCATGTCTGATCGACGCTCTCAAATTCTCGATGCCGCCGCGACGCTCATCTCCGAGCGTGGATTCACGTCCACCTCCGTCGATGATGTGATTCGTGGGGCCAAACTCAGTGGCAAGAGTCATTTCTACCACTACTTCAAATCGAAGGACGAGTTGGGCTACGAAGTGCTCAATCGTCAATTCGAGCGTTTCTCCGAACGCGGTCTCGCCATCCTGCGCGAGCCAATGATCGATCCTATCGAGCGTCTGAATCTCTTCATCGACGCGGTCGTGGCGCTTCAGGCGGAAAGCGGAGGTCGACGAGGGTCGCCGTTTGGCAATCTGGCCGCCGAACTGGCCGACGCGCATGAAGGCTTTCGGATCCGCATCGAAGCCGTGTTCGAGCGTTGGGCGAGTCAGATCCGTTCGCTGCTCTGGGAAGCACGTCCACAGCTCCAGGATGATGTCGACGCTGTGCGACTCTCGCGCTTCATCATCGCGTCACTTGAAGGTGCAGTGCTGATGACTCGCGTCAAGCGGGACATCACGGTTCTCGAAGGGATTGCGATCGATCTCAAGCGTTTCATCATGATGCACGTGCGCGAGGGTGCTGCGGCGCCCAGCACGTCGGGGGTGGGAAATGGGTGACGTGGAAGTGGTGATGACGACCGACGAAATCGCAACGCCGGTGCTGTCTGAAGCGGAACGTACGGCTCGTCGCGCACAGTTTGAGCGTGAAGCTTTGGTCCACCTCGATGCGCTTTACTCGTTCGCGCTGAAACTTGCGCGTGCACGCGATGACGCAGAAGATTTGGTTTCCGATACGCTGCTTCGCGCTCTCGAGAGGTGGGAGCAGTACCACCTGGGCACGAACATTCGCGCCTGGCTGTTTACAATCCTTTACCACGTCTTCGTCAGTCGCAAGCGACGCATCGACGCGCGTGAGGTGCAGCAGCCTGAGGACACGGAGGGATGGGCGATGTTCGAGGCGGTCGGCGAGGCTGATCCGGAAGGACGATTCTACGACTCGTTCCTCGATGACGAAGTGACGCGCGCCATTCGTTCGCTACCCGTGGAATATCGGTCGGCGGTGGTGCTGAGTGATTTGCAGGGGCTGCGTTACGCCGAGATTGCAGACGTGCTCGGCGTGCCCGAGGGGACGGTTAAATCGCGACTCTTTCGAGGCCGTCGATTGTTGCAACGCAAGCTCGCGAACTTTGCGGTCGAGATGGGCTATCTCAAAGAGTCCGTTGTTCGCGCAGTCGTTGCCCCGACCATCACCACCGTCGTCGCGTAATCTGCTCAAGTTGGCTTGTGGCGTGCGCGGTCCAGCCGTGACCGCGTTACGCCTCAGTCTTGCCGGCGACGGGACCGGTCGCCCGGTGATCCCGTGAAATCGCGCCGGCTGTTTTGGCCAGATCCTGAAGTGCCCGTTCGACAGTCCCACTCCAATGCCGGAGCGTATCGCGTAGCTCCGAAAGCTCTGTACGGGTGCGTGTGGCATCGCGCGACGCGTCCTCGTGCAGTGTACTGAGTTCGAGCACACGTTCGCGCAGCACGCCGATCGCGGTCGCCAGTCCATCACGCTCGCGTTCCGTCACCTCAAGCAGCTCGTGTACGCCTGCCCTGGTCTGCGTGAGCAACGTGCACATCGCCCGCCACGCATCGCGCTCCATGATCAGCTGCCGTCGGGCAGCCATGTCTTCAGACAAACGCTCGCGCAGTTTGGCGAGCCTTTGCACGAGTGAGCCATTGCCATTGACGGCCGTGCCAGGTCCAAGCACTGCGAGCGCGGCCTGCAGCTCGCGATCGAGATCTTGCGAGCGTCGTGTCTGCGCGTCCCGCGCCGAACGTGTCTCGTCGAGCGTTGTGAGCGCTTCTCGGAGGGCGCGCAGTTCGACCGCGATTCGTCGTACTCCACGCATATCCCCTTCGGAGACGAGCCAACGCAGCAATGCCACAAATCCACGTTCGAGCGCCATGTCGGCGTCTCCGTGCGTGCGGGCACTCCGCTCGCCGCTGTTGGTCAGCTCAAGGTGTTCGACTGCGAACTCTGTGGACGACATGGTTCCCATGGGTCAGCCCCGCTCCGGCAGACGTTCAACGATGCGCTCAAAGTTTCCCGCGGACAGGGCGCGGGGCCGTTCCTTCGCGCGATGGCGCGCAGCCTTCGCACGATTGCCGCATGTTCCCATGTCGCACCAGCGACGTAATCCATTTTTTGTTGCGTCGACAAAGACGCGATGGCAGCGCGAGTTCGCGCAGCGTCGCACGCGACCAAGCTCTGCTGCTGCGAGCGATTCGGCCGCCGACTCGACGATCGGAATCATGAGCCCGGCGAATGCGTCGCCAGTGGGCACAAACGAACGTGTGTAGCCGCCGTCGGCGTGTCGCTCGAGCCGACGAGTGCCGGCGCTGCGGCCGAGTACGCGATTGATCTCCACCACAGCATCGTCGCGCACTCGCTCGGTCACGTGGCCTCGTTCGGCGAGTACACGAAGCGAGGCACGGACCCGTCGGGCGTCGACGAGCGTAGCTGCTGCGGCGGCCGGCTGGAGTAGAGCGCGACGCCGAATGCCGTCGCTTCGCTCATCGTCGAGGGAGTCCTGCGCGTTCAGCCAACCCACGAGCGCGTCAAATTCACGCAACAGATCGCCACGGGGTGATTGGCCCGCGGCGTCGGTGTTGACGAATTCGAGCCACAGGCGCAAGCGCGGAGGCACCGGGCCTTGAGCCGGAGACCGTTCGCCCGCGTCGGCGGTTTGGGAAAGAGCAGAGGAGGCCGGCATCACAAGACGCTAGCTTACTCCGCTTCGTGGCTGCGAGCAAGCTCGGTCCGCCTTTCCAGACTCTTCACTCTCCTCGTATGAGATCTCGTCTCCCCCAGCGAGTGGTCGTGGGTTCGCTCAATCCGGTCAAAATCGCGGCAGTGCATGCCGTATGGTTGCGTGTCGTCAGCAATGCTCAGGTGAGCGGAGTGCAAGTGGCAAGCGGAGTAGCTGACCAGCCGTTCGGCGATCTGGAGACGCGACATGGGGCCGAGGCGCGCGCGCACGCTGCGCTCCACGTCAGCGAAGCGGAGTTGGCCGTTGGCCTGGAAGGCGGCGTCGTGGTCGAACCCGACGGGTCGATGCGAACGTGCGCCTGGGCGGTCGCGATCGATCGCAAAGGCACAAGAGGAATCGGAGGGTCGCTCTCGATGCCCCTTCCGGGAATCGTGGCGGAGCGCATTCGCGCCGGCGAGGAATTGGGACACGCGATGGATGCCGTCGCGCAGACCGTCGGTACCAAACATGGTCGCGGCGCCGTGGGTATTCTCACGGCAGGGCTGATCGATCGACAGCGCGCATACGAAACGCTCGTGACGTATGCATTGGCGCCTTGGTTGGCGCCGGAGTACTTCGCGGAGGACGCGGCCTACGATTCGGGTCGATAGAGCAGAACTGGCAACTCCGCGTGTCGCACGACTTCATCAGCGACGCTGCCAAGCACAAGTCGCATCAGACCGCTACGCCCGTGTGATGCCATCGCGATCACGCCAGCGTCGATGCGCGCCGCTTCTTCGAGAATCGCGCGCGCTACGGACAGGTCAGTCGTCGCATTGGCTGTTGCCCCGACAGGGCACTGCGCGAGCATTCGCGCGAGGTACTGGCGTCGCCCGTCGGATTCGGCCTCCAGCGCACCGGGATCAGCGAGCAGCTCTGTGCCAATGGGCGCCATCGGCATCGCGTGCGGGACGGTGACGCCAAAGAGCGCCATCGGCATATCGAGTGCTTCGGCAAACGCCCGCGCGTGGGGAATCATCGCCTCGGAAAAGGGCGAGCCGTCGAGCGGACAAAGCAGTGATCCCGACGGAACGACAGGCACCGCATCCGTCCCGCCGCCGCGCACGAGCAGCACCGGATTCGTCGCGCGCACGAGATACGCCGACGCAACGCTGCCAAGCCGAAGCCGTTCAAATCCCCCCCGACCGTGGGTCGTCATCACCGTCAGGTCGGCGCCGATTTCCTGACCGTACTCGACCAGGGCTTCGATTGTGGTCCCCTCCAGCAGCCGACTCGAGACGAGCAATCCCTGCGATGCGAGGGTTGCCACTTGCGCCTCAAGAGCGCGCCGGTCGTGCCCGCGTCGTTCGTGCTCCAGCTCCGAATCGTAGACCGGAACCGCCACTTCGGCAGCGACAAATGGGATAAAGCTGCTCGGGTCGTGCACGAGAACAAGATGCAGCGTTGCGCCGGTGCGGCGCGCGAGAGCGGCCGCGATTGGGAGTGCGCGAGCACTGAAAGGAGACCCATCGTAGGGCACGAGCAGCTTTTTATACATAGGACGACAGTAGGTGATTTGCGAGGTGATCGCCAGCAGGCAATCCCCGACGTTACGGTCAGGGGTATCTTTCGCACGCACGACCTCATCTGCTACACTCTTCTCCAACCACAACGCCTGGACTGATGGCCGCTGCGCACCCGTTCATTACGCAAGATCGCGTCCGTTGGGCAGACGTCGACCTCGTCGGCATCATGCGTTTCAGCGCATTCACGCGACTGGTGGAGAATGCCGAGCAGGAGATGCTGCGCTCCGTGGGGCTTTCCTATGCGAAGATCTTCGAGGCGCCGACGGTGTGGATGCCGCGACGCCATCTCACGATTGAGTATTTCTCGCCTGCTCGTATCGACGATGCGCTGTCGCTGGTCACGTACGTGTCTCGGCTTGGTGACACGTCACTGACGGTGAATGTCGACGTGCGCTTGGCGCAGCGAAACACGCTGATCGCAGCAGCCGCGATGGTCGTCGTTTGCGTGACGGTGGAGACCTTCGCCAAGCGACCATTGCCGCAGTTGGTTCGCGATGCACTCGCGCCTCATGCCTGCTCGGTCGAGGAGGCGCGCGTTGGTGCCCCCGGCCCGCGCTAGATTTACAACATGTCAGATAACGTCAGTATCTCGGATCGCACGCCGGCGACAGCCACGCGCGAAACAGCCGTGCCAAATGCTCCAGCGCCGGATGCGACAGCGCCGGATGCTGCTGCGTTCACTTACGTTCGTAAAGGCTTTGGGCTGAAAGCCGAGGTGCAGAACACGCTCGCTGCGGATTACACGGGGCATCTGGTCGATCTGCTGCGGGCCCGCGAGTACACGCTGACAGCGGGTGATACGACGGTTCGTCTCGCGAAGGAGTTTGGCTTTTGCTACGGCGTTGAGCGCGCCGTCGATTACGCCTACCAGACGCGCATCAAGTTCCCTGAGCGCCGCATTTTTCTCGCCGGTGAAATCATTCACAACCCGCATGTGAATGCCAAACTGCGCGAGATGGGCGTGGTCTTCCTCCCGGCAAGTGGCAAAGGTTTCGACTACGCGCAGGTGCAAACGGGGGACGTCGTGATCCTTCCCGCATTTGGTGTCACCATTCAGGATTTTCAGACGCTGCGCGAGCTTGGCTGTGTCGTTGTCGACACCACATGCGGTTCGGTTCTGAATGTCTGGAAGCGCGTCGAGGTGTACGCGCGAGACGGCTTCACATCGCTGATTCACGGCAAGTACTACCACGAAGAAACGCGGGCGACCGCGTCGCAGGTGGAGAAGTACCCTGGCGGCCAGTATCTCGTTGTGCGCGACATGGCGGAAGCCGACATGGTCATGGATTACATCGAGGCGAAAGCGGGGAAGGAGACCGCGCGCCCGGCCCTATCGCGTGCGGCATTCCTCGAAAAGTTTGCGCGCGCCGCGTCAGATAATTTCGATCCGGAATTGCACCTCGATCGTGTTGGTGTGGCCAATCAGACGACCATGCTGGCGCGCGAGTCGCTGGCGATCGGTACGGCGGTGGGGGAGTCGATGGTGCGGGCGCATGGCCAAGCGCACAAGGCGGACCGCTTTCGTACCTTCGACACGATTTGCAGCGCGACGCAGGATCGACAGGACGCGGTCGTGGAGCTGTTGCGCGAACCACTCGACCTCATGGTTGTAGTCGGTGGCTACAACTCCAGCAACACGATTTCGCTCGCCGCGTTGTGCGCCGAGCAGGTACCGACGTACCACATCGCCGATCCGGATGAGATCGATGTCAGCGCGAATGTCGTTCGCTATCGACTGATCGGCCCGCATCATGCCGAAGGCCAGTGCGCCGCGTGGTTGCCGACGCAAGGAGCGCTGCGCATCGGGATCACCGCCGGTGCGAGCACGCCGAACAACAAGATCGGGGAAGCCGTCGCGCGCGTGTTTGCCATCCGCGGAGTAGATCTGGCCACGATCACCTGAGGGGCCACGCATGACCGGCTCCATGGCTGCCCAGCGACGAAGTGTTGCATTTGCGTGGACGACTCTGATCGTCGCGTGCGCGCTTCTGGCCGCGTGTCGAGGAGCTGCACGGGGAAGTACGGTCGCAGGTGCGTCGCCACAGTCGCAAACCGTTCGGATGCTGCTTGTGAACGATGTGTACGTCATCGACACGTTGCGCGATGGAACGGGCGGCGTCGCCCGCGTAGCCCACATCCGTGACTCGATCGAACACGCAACCGGCCAGCCCGTCCTGTTCGTACTCGCCGGCGATGTGCTGTCACCAAGTGTGCTCGGCAAATGGTACGGTGGTGCGCAGATGGTGCAGGCGTTCAACGTGGCGCGACTGGACTACGCCGCACTCGGCAATCACGAGTTCGACGGGTCACGGGCGGGGTTGGTGGCGCGGCTGGACGAGTCGAAGTTCCGCTGGTTGTCAGGCAATTGTGGCGAGACCAGCGGCGCACTCTTTCCGGGAGTGCGTGGTTGGGATACGCTGCGCGTGGGCGGTGTGCGCGTCGGCGTTTTTGGCACGACGATCGTGCGCGACTATCCGGCGTATGTGAAATGTCGCGACGCGGACAGTGTCACCAATGGCCTGGTCGATACGCTGCAGCGCGCTGGTGCGGAGTTGATCGTTGGCATCACGCATCGCAACATGTTTGAAGACACGACAACGCTTGTCACCGAGCCCCGCATCGACGCGATACTGGGCGGACACGATCACAATGGTCGGGTGTTCGAGCGGAACGGGCGCATCCTGGTGAAGGCAGTGTCGAATGCGCGAACGGCGGTCCTCGTGACGTTCACGCGCACCGGCAACCGGTGGACGGCGCGCGACACGGTGTTCAAGATCGGCCGCGGCATGGTCGATGAGCCGAAGACGCGGGCGGTGGTGGAGGCTTGGCGGGACACACTGCTGCGACGTATCGGCCCCGATCGTCAACTTGGCGTTGCACCAATGCCGATCAACGCGATCGACTCGATCTCCAAACGTGAAAGTGCGTTCGGCAACCTGATCACCGACGGAATGCGCATCGGCACGAAGGCCGACATCGCGATGATCAACTCCGGTGCGCTCCGCTTCGATGACGTGATGGCGGCGGGGCCGATCACACGTCACATGATCGAGGGGATTTTTCTGTTTGCCGACGAGACGCGCGCCGTCACGTTCCCGATCACCGGTGCTCGGTTGCGCGCATTGTTGGAGCACGGCGTCGAACGTGGCAGTCTGGCCAATGGGCCATATCCGCAGGTGAGCGGTGTGCGCTTCAGCTTCGATGCACGATTACCCAGTGGAGGGAGACTGGTGGGCGATCTCAAGCGGGACGATGGTGCGGTGATCGCGCCTTCGGACTCGTTGCGCCTTACATTCGTGACGTATCCTGCCTGTCGGGGTGGCGATGGCTATCGCATTCCAGAAGCGGCTGCGGTGTGCAAATCGCTGGAAGTTAATCCAACTGCTGCTCCCCGCACGGCCGATCTGGTGCTGCAGCATCTCGCATCGATGCGCGGGCGTATAGTTGCACCACCGATCGGGCGAGTGACGCGACTGAATCGCTAAGCTGGATCGGTATGCTGGATCGCTGAGCTGGACCCTTCTTTTTCTTCCCTTCCGGAGCGTGTCCGATGTCCGTCGTCGAGCCGATCGTTGCTTCCAAGGCGGACGCGCTCGCGCGTTTGCGGCTTGATGGCAAGGTGGCCATCATCACCGGCGGAACACGCGGAATAGGCCTCGCAATTGCGACGACGTTTGCGCGCGCGGGTGCGAAGGTGGTGATCTCGAGTCGACGCGTCGAACATGTGGACGCCGTTGTGAAGATGCTCACGGATGAAGGGCTTACGGCGGTCGGCATTCCGGCGCACATGGGGAAGGCGGCAGATGCGCATGAACTTGCCGCGCGCACGGTCGAACACTTCGATGGTATCGATATCATCGTCAACAACGCGGCCACCAATCCTGTCTTTGGTCCGCTGCAGCATTCCAGCGACGACGCCTTCGACAAGATCTTCAGCGTGAACGTGAAAGGACCGCTGGAGCTCTGTCGCACGGCGCACACGATCATGGCGCAGCGAGGCGGTGGTGCGATCGTCAACATCTCGAGCATCGGCGGCATTTCACCCGAGGCCGGACTTGGTCTTTACAGCATGAGCAAGGCCGCACTTGTGTCGCTCACCAAGGTCATGGCGCAGGAGTGGGGCGCCGATGGCATACGCGCCAACGTCATCTGCCCCGGCCTGATCAAGACAAAGTTTTCGCAAGCACTTTGGCAGGATGAGCACATTTCGGATCAGGTGCTCGGGCACCAACCAATCCGTCGTATTGGCGTTCCCCAGGACGTGTCGGGGCTCGCGCTCTTCCTCGCCTCCGACGCGGCGTCGTATTGCACCGGTGGCGTGTACATGGTGGACGGCGGATACCTCACATGAGTGGCGCAACTGAAGTCACGATCGATCTCGACGCGCTGCTGGCGACTGCGCGCGCGTTTGTTCGCGATGAGTTGGTACCGCTCGAAGCTGAGTTGATGCACGGCACGTGGACGAGCATCGAACCCACACTCGAGCGGTTGCGCCTTCGCGCGCGCGCACTCGGACTCTGGTCGCCGTTTCTCCCCGAGTCACTCGGTGGACTCGGTCTCCCGCTCGATGCGTACGCGCGACTCTCTGAAGTGCTTGGTTGGACGCCCTTCGGCCCATACGTCTGCAACTGTCAGGCGCCCGATGTCGGTAACATGGAATTGCTGCTGCAGTTTGGCAGTGACGCGCAAAAGACGCAGTTTCTCGAGCCACTCGCCCGCGGTGACATTCGCAGTTGCTTCGCAATGACCGAGCCCGAGCATGCCGGCTCGAATCCGGTGTGGATGTCCACGCGTGCCGTACGTGACGGTGACGAGTTTGTCATCACAGGGCATAAATGGTTCACGTCGAGTGCCGACGGTGCCTCGTTCGCCGTGGTGATGGCGGTGACCGATCCGGATGCGAAGGCGCCGCATGCACGCGCCAGTCAGATTCTCGTACCGCTGCCCTGCAAGGGATACACGCTCGTGCGAAACATCTCCGTGATGGGAGAGGCCGGCGCGGGTTGGGCCAGTCATGCCGAAGTGCGTTTCGATGCTGTGCGCGTGCCCGTGTCGAATCTGCTCGGGGCACAGGGGGCCGGTTTTGCACTCGCGCAGGAGCGCCTCGGTCCGGGGCGCATTCACCACTGCATGCGTTGGATCGGCATCTGCGAGCGCGCCTTCGATCTCATGTGTCGCCGAGTGGCGTCGCGCGAAATTGCACCCGGTGAGCTGCTGGCCAACAAACAAGCGGTGCAATTCTGGATTGCGGAGTCGCGCATAGAAATCCACGCTGCACGTTTGATGGTGCTTGATGCAGCATCGCGCATTGCGCGCGACGGGCAGGAAGCTGCGCGCGAAGAAATCGCGTACATCAAAGTGTTTGTCGCCAATACACTGCAACGCGTGCTCGATCGCGCAATTCAGGCCCATGGCGCGCTTGGCATGACCGACGACACACCGCTTGCGTGGTGGTAT
>JAYUWD010000356.1:0-3913 GCA_043753735.1 Gemmatimonadaceae bacterium | reverse complement strand
TGAGCGCATGTCCGTTGGGCGCAGCTCGCAGCTCCCGCTTCATGCAGCCGGCCTCTCTCGCGAAACCGTCGACGCCAACATCCTCGGTCGCATCGGAGCAACGCCCGATGCGAGTTGGTCAACGCAACACGCGCTCGTGGTTGGAGCAGGCGCCAAGGTGGACAGCGCCTTGGTTAGCGTCTCCACCGGATGGAAGGTGAGCTGAAGGAAGCGACAGCTTGACCCGTTTCGAGCTCAGTGACCTCGCGAAAAGTTTCGCATTCCTGGTGCAGGTGGTGGAGCCCCGTTCGACACAACGCCGCGCACGGCGGCGTCGCTGCTACCACGCGTTCACATCCGCGAAGAACGGCGCCAGCTCGATCGAGAATGCTGTCGACGCTCCCCTCGGCTCCCATGTCAGCGTATCCGTCACGATGAACGGCTGATCGACGCCAGGCACCCACACCTCGACCAGTTCCGACGCAAGATCGACAATCCAGTAGAGCGCCGTCACTCCATTCAAATACAGCCGCCGCTTTTCATGTCGGTCCAGCCGCGCCGTCGACGGCGACAGAATTTCGACGATCAGCAACGAATCGGCGCTCACCTCTGATGGCGTGGCGCCAGGACCTGCGGCATGTACGCGCAAGTCAGGCTGCACGATGGTGCGCGGCCCGAGAATGAGATCCGACGGCGCCATCCAAACCCAGCCCACGTGCTGTCCGAGCTCCGCGTACGTCCGAAGATCGTAGCCAAGTATGTGCAACGCTCGCTGATGCCGCTGCACCGGACTCGGGCTCACAAACAGCTCCCCGTCGATGCACTCGTAGCGGTTCCCGTCGTTCGGAATCGCGTGCACCTCTTCGGCCGTCCAGAGACGGTGCTCAATCGCAGGCATGGCCATAGTGTCAGCTCGGCGGCGGTGGATGCGCAAGGGGCGAACATGCGCCGAGAGTAGCACGCATGTTCGCCCCATTCATCACCGATTCGTTGCCGCTGTCATCGCCACGACGCGGCAACCACACGTCGCACTTACACGCCGACCAACTCCTCTTCCTCGATCTCCACCGGCGCTCGGCCGCCGTCCACCAGCGCGATCGCCAGCACGTCCGTAAGCGTCTCCACCGGATAGAACGTGAGCTGATTGCGCACCTCTTCCGGCACATCCTCGAGATCGCCTTCGTTCGCCTTTGGCAAAATCACGTGCTTGATGCCGGCACGATGTGCGCCAAGCACCTTCTCTTTCAGTCCACCGATCGGCAGCACGCGGCCACGCAACGTGATTTCGCCCGTCATCGAAACATCGCGACGCACCTTGCGATTTGACATCTCGCTCACCAACGCGGTCGCGATTGCGATGCCCGCACTTGGCCCATCCTTGGGAATCGCGCCCGCCGGCACGTGAATGTGCGCTTCACTGGCAGTCCGCATGCGTGCTAACGGAATTCCGAGGCGTGCGGCGTTGTTCGTTGCGTACGTGAGTGCCGCGCGCGCACTCTCCTTCATCACATCACCAAGCTGGCCCGTGAGAATGAGTGAGATCGGTCCAACGCGCACCATTTCTTCGTCTGAATCGAGCTTGGGAAGTGACACACCACGGCGGATCGACGCTTCGACGAACATGATGTCGCCACCCATCGGCGTGTAGTACATGCCGGTGGAGATTCCCACTTCGTCCTGCTCCGATGCATGTTCGGGGTGCACCTTCGGCCGACCAAGCAGTTCGCGCACTTCGTCGCCGCTGATCACCTTGTCGTTGATTGTCGCACTGTCACCAGTCGCCACGCGACGTGCGACCTTACGCGCTACCGCAGCCAACTGACGCTCGAGCTGACGCACACCGCTTTCGCGCGTGTATTTGCTGATGATGCTCATGACCGCTTCATCGGTGAACGTCAACTCGCGTCCGCCAAGGCCCGATTCTTCCAGTTGACGCGGAATGAGATACGTCTTGGCGATCGCTGCCTTCTCGCTTTCGGTGTAGCCGCTGAAGTCCACGACTTCCATACGATCCAGCAGCGGACCAGGGATGTTCTGTATGAAGTTCGATGTGGCGATGAACAGCACTTCGCTCAGATCGAACGGCACACCCAGGTAATGATCGGTGAACGAATCGTTCTGCGCCGGATCGAGCACTTCCAGCAACGCGCTCGACGGGTCGCCCTGATACGACGTGCCGAGTTTATCGACTTCGTCGAGCAGAAAAACGGGGTTTTTTGTACCCGCCTGCTTCATCCCTTGAATGATGCGACCGGGCAACGCGCCCACGTACGTCCGACGGTGGCCGCGAATGTCCGCTTCGTCGCGTGCGCCACCAAGCGCAACGCGTACATACTCACGGCCGAGCGCGCGTGCGATCGATTTCGCAATCGACGTCTTGCCCACGCCCGGCGGACCGTTGAACAACAGGATTGGACCACGCGCCATCACACGCGCCTTTGCTTCGGTTGCGCTCTTGATGGTTTTGTCGCTTGCCGTGTTGGACGACGAGACAGAATCCGGATCATCGCCCTTGAGCTTGGAAACCGAGAACTCTCCCGTCGTCGCGACCTCAGCGGCCACCTGCTGCGCGCGCAACTGACGTACCGCGAGAAACTCGAGCACGCGATCCTTCACGTCCTTGAGACCGTAGTGATCTTCTTCGAGAATCTCCGACGCACGCACCAATTCGAGGTGATCGTCCGAACGCTTGTTCCACGGCAACTCGGCGATCCATTCGAGATACGTGCGAATCACCTGCGCTTCCATCGACTCGCGACCGGCGCGCTCGAGTCGCCCAAGCTCACGCTCCGTTTCGGCACGCGCTTCTTTCGGGAGCTCGAGCTTGGTCAGCTTGTCGCGAAGTTCGGCGATCTCCTTGCTCTGATCGTCGTCGCCCAACTCTTTCTGGATCGTCTTCATCTGCTCGCGCAGGAACATCTCGCGCTGCCGCTCGCCCAGCTCTTCCTGAACCTGCGACTTGATGTCTTCCTGCGCTTCAAGCAGCCCGATTTGACGCTGTACATGCACAAGCACGCGGCGCAGCCGTTCTTCGACAGACAGCGTCTCGAGAAGTCCCTGCTTTTCAGGGACAGTCAGTTCGATGTAGCCAGCGACGAGATCGCTGAACCGGCCGGCATCGTCGACCGAATCGAGTACCTGATGCACGACTTCTTCAGGAAGTCCGCGCTTTTCTCCAAGTTCGGCTGCACGCTCGCGGGCTTCCTTGTGCAGCGCTTCGAATGCAGCATTTTTCAGGTCGAGCGGCATCATCTCTTCGGCCGGTACGATCACGGCTGTCAGATATCCGTCGACCTCTTGATATTGAAGTGCGGTGGCACGCTGCTCGCCCTGCAATAGCAGCTGCACGCCGCCCAACCCGCGTTGGATCTGCCCGATGCGGGCGATCACGCCGGTGGTGAAGAGAATGTCGGACGTTGGCTCTTCGGTGTTGTCGCGTTGAGCAACGGCAAACACGAGTCGATCACCCTTGAGGGCGGTCTCGATCGCCCGGAGTGTGCCGGGACGACCCGCCGCGATCGGGGCGGTAATTCCGGGGAACATGACGGTCCCGCGCAACGGCAGGACGGGGAGTGTTTGGCGCTGGCCCATACGAACGATCCTTGGTCGAGGATTGAGGATGAGCGCCGGTACAGTGGCACAATCAGTACCGTCGGGTTTCCGCCATCACGGCAGGGTTTGCAACTTTTCCCTGACCGCATGACGTAAGGGCTGCCAGTCCTGTGCCGCCGTGGCTGAATTTGTCGAGTCGGCGGCCCAGGCTTCAAAAGTCAACCGTGCTGTCGCCAATTCTTCCCCGGTGCTACACTGGAACAACCGGTAGGAACCCCCCCGCTTCCCCAACGAGTGCCCGATTCCGTAGCCCCGTCCACAGAGGACTCTGAACTCCGAGCGCATGTCGAACAAGCGCTCAGCGCCTCGTATGAGGTTGATC
>JAYUWD010000355.1:0-3919 GCA_043753735.1 Gemmatimonadaceae bacterium | reverse complement strand
CGCGAACTGGCACACCCTCGCGCAGTGCGAGTCCGACCGCTTCGGGTAATTCGTATTCGCCGCGCACCGACTTGGGAACGCGCGCGCAGGCATCGACGATCGCGGGCGTGACAGCCCAACAGTTCATGCCAACCCAACGTGCGGCGGGCGACGAGAGATCAAACGCGGCATCCGGTTTTTCGATGATACCGCGCAACATGTCGTCTTCGCTGACCTCGAGAACGGCAAACGATCGCACACGCTCGGCGTCGATGTGCCCGTCGCGCACCAACGCATCACGATCAAATGCAATCGTGCCCGCACTCTCCTCGCTTGCCAGCGCGCGGAACGCCTCGACCGGATAGTAGTTATCCGCATTGAGCACAAGAAACGGCCCACTGCCAATCGCGCTCGATGCAGCCACGACCGCGTTCGCTGTTCCCAACGGCTGCGCTTGCAGCGCGAATTTCACACTGACTCGCGTCGTCACCACATCAGTTGTGAAATGGTGGCGGACAGCGTCGTGCTCGGGGCCCAGCACCAGCACAACATCCTCAAGTCCGGCATCAGCGAGCGCGGAAATAACGTACTCGAGAAACGGGCGACGAATGGGAATCATCCCTTTCACGCCACTATCCGCCACAGACGACTGCGCTCCATCGAGATGGGCCGCAGCGTCTTCACGCCGCATGCGCGTGCCGAGGCCACGCGCGAGGATGGCTGCGGCCTTGATGGTCACGTACCGACTTTTGCTCCGGCCGTTGGGGACGCATTGCGCCAGGCACCACGTGTGAAGTCGGGGAATTTGACAGGCGCACTTCCCTTTTGGGCCGACTCTTCGCTGAGTGGAAACGGCGCACTCCACGCCGCCGCATCGTACACGTCGAAGTCGGGCGCAAGGCCGTCGCGCAGACACTGCACAAGCCGATACGCCATCACGAAGTCCATGCCACCGTGACCGCCGTTCTTGCGCGCGAGATCGCCGACGGCGGTCCACAGCGGATGCTCGTACTTCTTTCCGACATCAGCCAACGACGTCCACTTTTCGCCACCTTCAGCGCCATCGATGTAAAGACGCGGCGGATAGTCGTTGAAGATCGCCGTCGAACCCTGCAGGTTGTTGAGCCTTGAATACGGACGCGGATTCACCACGTCATGCTGCAACAGAATCGTGCGCCCCAAGACCGTCTTCACCAACGACGAATTGACATCGCCCGCCTTGTACTTCTCCGACCACTTGGCATTGTCCTTCGCGATCTTCTGTTCGCGCCACTCACTTAGCCCCGCCTCGGGGGAAGCCATCGAGACCATGTAGTCGAATCGATCGCCGCGATGAATGCCCAGGTATTGGGCGACCGGTCCGAGCCCGTGCGTGGGATAGAAGTTTGCGTTGCGCTGCGTGTGTGGGAGGCGCCGCCACAGCCCCTCGTCGCGATCCTCGAACAGAATCTCGCGCAGGTCGTGCAGATACGCGGCCTCCGCGTGCAGCAACGTGCCAAACACACCCTGACGCACCATCTGCAACACCGTGAGCTCGCTGTTGCCGTAGCAACAGTTCTCCATCATCAGGCAGTGACGTCGCGTTTTTTCGGATGTGTCGACCAACTGCCAGCAATCTTCGATCGAGGACGCGATGGCGACTTCGCTCCCCACGTGTTTGCCCGCGCGCATCGACGCCAGCGCTACCGGCGTGTGCCAGCGCCAAGGCGTCGCGGTGTAGACGAAATCGATATCGTTGCGCTGCACCAGTCGCTCAAAATCCCGCTCGCCATTCGTGTACAACGCGGGTGCGGGCTGACCCGCCTTGACCACCATCGCCGCCGCGCGCTGCGCCTTCTCTTCGACGATGTCGGCGAGTGCGACAATGCGCACACCTTCCACGGCCAGAAACTCTCCGAGCATCGAACGTCCACGCAGTCCCGTGCCGACGATCGCAATGCGCACGATCTCTCGCTTCTCGAACGGAACGCCGAGCATTCGCTGCGCATCTGCGTGCGCTGGCGGGGTAAGATCGACTCGCCAATCGTCAGTCGCGGCCAGCAACTTGGCCGGCGTCGATACGATCGCCGATGCCG
Organism: Gemmatimonadaceae bacterium; assembly: GCA_043753735.1. Lineage (GTDB taxonomy): Bacteria > Gemmatimonadota > Gemmatimonadetes > Gemmatimonadales > Gemmatimonadaceae > Gemmatimonas. The sequence continues at coordinate 1,865 of JAYUWD010000355.1, read as the reverse complement.
CCAGCGCCGCAGCACCGCCAAGCAGTTCGCGGCGTGAAAGTCCCTCGCTCATGGGTCGCCCCGAATCTCCGAGTTGTCACCGATGTTGAGCGACCCCTTCACGTTTTGCACAACCACCGAGTCACCGAGAAACGCATGATGCAAGCTCGAATTGGTGATCATCGCCTGCTCGCCAATCACTGAATCGCTGATCGTCGAGTTGCGCACCACACTCCCCGTGCTCAGCGACACATTCGGCCCCACCGTGGAATTTTCGATCGTCACACCATCTTCGATGTACACCGGTTCAACGATAGTTGCACTGGCGCCAAGCGACGCTGGACGCCGAGCGCGTCCCTTCTTGAGCACGGTCCGGTTCGTGTCGAGCAATGTTTCCAACTGACCTGCGTCGTACCAGCCTTCGACATCCACCACTGTGATCTTTGCTCCGTGGTCGATCATGTACTGGAACGCGTCGGTCAGATAGAACTCACCCTTGTTTGGCGGCGACGCAAGCACATGCGCAATCCCGTCGAAGAGCAGCTGCCAGTTTTTGATGTAGTAGAGCCCGATGTTCGCGCGCTTGGAGATCGGCGTTGTGGGCTTCTCGACGATCTTCGTCATGTTGCCCTCGGCATCGGTCACCACGACACCGAAGCGCTGATAGTCCTCCACTTCCTTCGTCCAGATGATTCCGTCGGCGACCGAATCCTTGATGATGCTCAAGTCCGCGTCAAAGATCGTATCGACGAAAATGATCAGCACAGGCTGGTCGACGTACGCACGCGCAAGCGCAACGGCACCAGCGGTACCGTCCTGCACCTTCTGCTCGATGAAAACGCTGGGAATGTTGTACGCCTGCTTGACGAACGATTCGACCTTCTCCTTGAGATGGCCGGTTATGTATACGATCTGTTCGACGTTGCCGAGCTTCTGGACGTCGTCCATCACATAACTCATCACCGGTCGACCGGCGACCTTGAGCATCGGCTTGGGGACCACATGCGTATGCGGACGAAGGCGAGTCCCTTTGCCGGCGAGCGGGATGATGACTTTCATGGGAAGGATTGGGGTCGTAGCTCAGACTGTGTGCGAGGCGCAGTTGCACATAAAGTGCACAGGAGATGCACAAGAAATGCAGTTAGGTAGAACTGCGCGACGGGCGGGAGTTATCGATGGTCAAAATGCAGCGCGGCGACGTCTCCGGGAAAGGGACATCGCCGCGGTTGGGTTGGCTGTTTGCTACGCTGCGCTGGTCCCTTCGCGTCCGTACCGATCCTTGATGCGCACTACATCGTCGAGCTCGGGGGTCGAAGCTTCCAGCACATCACAATCGGTGATTGCTTCCATGTAGTGAATCGTCCCCGGCGTGATGCGAAACGACTGCCCGGTCGTGAGCCGCTGGTCGCGCAACTCCGTGTCCCCCGGCAACTGGACCCAATAGTTCATCTCACCCGTGAGGAGAAACACCGTCTCGTCTTTGCGCTCGTGATACTGCACCGACAGCGCCTGCCCGGCCGTGATGTGCAGGATTTTTCCGACGTAGCGATCCGTGTGCGCCCAGATGGTTTCGTGTCCCCATGGCTTGGGAACGTGCGTGACATCAACCCGACCACTCATGCCTTTCCCTCGAAATTGAAAAGTGCGACGACGCTAATCCGACAGGACTCTCACACGTGGCTGCGCGTCACTCAGCTCAGCTCAAAACCTGCGCACTACCGCGGCGACAGCGGTAGGCGATAATGCGATGCGGACGGGCTGTCGGTGTTGCCGAACGGATCGAGCCAGATCGCATCAGGGGCGGAGTTCACGCGAATCTCGACTACCTGTGCATCCTTGGCTGCGTCGCCACGCACTATCGTCCACCCCGCGAGCGTGCGTACCCC
>JAYUWD010000354.1:0-11804 GCA_043753735.1 Gemmatimonadaceae bacterium | reverse complement strand
GCGCGACGGCGATCGAGCCGGCCAAGGAGGCATTTGCTTCCAACAAAGCCAGATTTGTCTGCACCGATGCGCCTTTGGTACGACGCTGCACGTCGGCCAGAAGAAACGGCGTCACTGCTGCGCCCCGAATTCCCTCCTGTTTGGCATGTGCCAAAGCGGCAACTGTCGCGTCTTCGACAACCGCGGGATCGAGCGCAACGTGTGACGGTGGCGGTTGAACAACAAGCATTGCACCGGGGCGTCCGAGCGACCGATGCGCTTGCCATGCAAGCGCGATCTGTGCCGCGCTGTCCGCAGTTGCGGTCAACGGTAATCCGGTGGTCGTGGTGAAGAAGCCTGGGAGTTCGCGCGTCCGATAGCCCACAACCGTCACACCCAGCGTTTCCAGGCGTTCAAGTGTCGCGGGCAAATCCAGGATTGACTTGGCGCCGGCGCACACCACGATCACCGGCGAGCGCGACAGCTCGACAAGGTCGGCCGACTCATCGAAGGGCGCGTTGCGATGCACGCCGCCAATTCCGCCTGTCGCAAACACTTCGATGCCGCCCAGCGCGCAGAGGGCAAGCGTGCCGGCAACCGTGGTCGCACCGTCCGCGCCATCGGCGATCGCGATCGCGAGGTCGCGTGCTGAAACCTTGCGGACACCATCGCGTGACAGGAACCGCTCGAGATCGACGGCTTCAAGCCCCAGCACCGGTTGGCCTCGCACCACCGCTGTGATGGCGGCTGTTGCGCCAGCCTGCTCCACGGCGCCGAGCATGCGCACTGCTGCTTCGCGGTTGAACGGCGGAGCGAGCCCTTGTGCCAATACCGAGCTTTCAAGGGCGACGACAGCACCGCCGCGCTCGAGCGCGGCTTGAACGACTGCGGTGCAGCGCAATGACTGGAGGGCATGAACCACCGCGCCATTGTACAACGGGGTTCGCTTGCTTGCAACCACTGGCAAAAATGCTCCACGCAAAGGAAACGGCGCACCGCGAAGCGATGCGCCGTCCGGTCAATCGGAACTACCTGAACTCGTCCTGAACGCAGAATCAGGCCCCGGTCGCGTCGTCGAACGAGTCACTCTTCTTCGACTCGACCAACTCCCAGTCCTTCGAGGTCGGATCGTACACGGACATGACTTTGATCGTCTCGCCAGACCACACGTCGAAAACCTTGCCCGTATTCTGGTAAATCTTGATCTCATGCCCATCCTCGAACTTGAGGATGATGAGGGGATATGCACTGTTGGTGTACTGCTTGCGCAGTTTTTTGGGCGGATGGCTCGTCGGCGCGTTCATGCGTCTCTCGGTCAGGGGTCGAGAAGGATCACGAGGAAACTGGTCATGCGATGGAGCCGGCGCCAGCGCCAAAATCGAGTCGTGCCCTGACGATGCGTGAGAAGCACGGGGTCAGGTCACAGTCGATGTGATGCCCGCAAATTTCTGCCACGTCCCGCTGGCCAGAATTTCATCGATCGCCGCTACGCAAGTCCCCAATTCCTCATTAGTCGTATAAAAGTGCGGCGCGATTCGGATACCCGCACCGGGACGGAAGTCGATCACGACATCCTGCGCCAGAAGCGCGCGCGCCACCTCGGCGCCATGCGGCACGTCAAACGCCACGGTCCCCCCACGGCGCGCTGCATCACGCGGTGCATGTGCACGCCAACCGCGGCTATCCGCCTGCGCAAGCAGCCACGCAGTTTGTCGTTGGCTCTTTTCGCGAATGGCGGGCAATCCTGCTTCACCAATGATCCGCACCCCCTCCAATCCCGCAAAGAGCGCGGGTACCGTTGGGGTGCCGGCCAACCAACGCCAACTTCCCGTCGCGTACTCCATGTTGTCCGCAAATGCAAATGGTGTGCGGTGTGCTTGCCATCCGGTCAATGCAGGTGCCAATCGTTGGCTCGCACTTGGCGACGCATACAAAAAACATCCACCGGGTCCGCCGCACAGCCACTTGAGCACACCACCGCACAGGAAGTCCACGCCGAGCGCATGTACGTCGACGGGGATCACGCCCACGCTGTGGTACGCGTCGAGTGCGACAGCCGCACCCATGCGTCGAGCGTGTTCGCAAATCGCCATCGCGTCAAGGATGTATGCCGAACGAAATAGCACGTGCGAGATCGCAACGAGTCGTGTGCGCTCCGTGATGGCCGCGATGACGCGATCAGTGTCGATGCTGATGGCGTCGTCGCTTGGCACAACCACGACCTTTGCACCCAATCGAGGAGCCAAGGCATCGTACGCATAACGCACCGATGGAAAGTCGAGCGCGGTCATGACGATCTCGTTGCGTTCGGCGGGATAGTCGAACGCGGTGAGGATGCTCGACATCGCCTGCGTCACGGTCGGGATCATCACCACCTCACCGGCTGACGCACCGATCAACGGTGCGATGCGCGAACCCATAGTGAGGGGCATCTCCCACCAACCTTCCGCCCACGCCCGCACGCCACGCGTTTTCCATTGCGTCGCGTAGTTCTGCAACTGCTCGGACGCTCTCGTCGGCATCGCGCCCAGTGAATTCGAGACGAGGTAGGTGGAGGTGCTCAGGATGGGGAACTCGTCGCGGAAGCGAAGCAGCGGATCGGGTAAGGACACGGCAGAATCATTGATGGTGAGGAAGTACAACGCTGGGCACGATCGTTGCAGCTTCGCAGTTAAGCTTACTCACCCGAACCAATGGAGTGCACGATGCGCCTGTATCACAACGCACGGTGGAGTGCCGCGATTCTTTTCGCGAGCGTGCTGGTCATGCCTGCCCGCGGTGACGCACAGACGACAGAGGCTTTGCAGAGCGCAGTCACGGCACCTGCATCGATAGCGCCCAGTATGAGCGTGGCGACGCCCGCCACCACCGCTGTCACCACTGTCGCTCCTCGCGGGGCGGAAGCGACCCCCGCTTCTTTGGCGACGCAGCCTCGCGGCGTCGGACTCAGCCGCCAAGCAGTCGCTGATTCGACCACCCCGCCGGTTCCGGCTCCGGCCAACAACAACAAGGGCAACACGGCGCTCATGCTCGTCGGCGCCGGTACGATGATCGTTGGTGCGATCGTGGGCGGTGATGCTGGGACGATCATCCTTCTCGGAGGTGCTGCACTCGGCATTTTCGGTCTGTATCGCTACCTGACAAACTGATTTCGACCGCGATGTGAACATGTAGAAGTCAGGCAACTTTGTAAGTGCCACGTGCCGCTCATGCCTTCGTGCTGGGCGGCACGTCGCGCATTCGCGGCGTGGCGTAATCGCTGCGATCCGATGTGGAGCATCGCGTGGGCTGCGCATAGGCTGACGAGCTGACACGCACCGCTCAGCTCGCTCTTTTACCTCAATTTCCAGCCTTTTCGTCACCGGAACGGCACTAATGCACTCGTCGGCAGAATGGATGGTCAGACTTGTTCAAGAAGGAGCCGACTGCGACCGAAGAATAGGCAGAGCGACGTCTGCAAAGAGTGTGTGAACCATCAACTGGACTTCTGCGTGCCCGCATTTCCGACGCCTGCTGTCAGCCTCCCGGCAACCTCGTTCGACCACGCGCGCGTTGATCCGCTGGAGCGCATTCTGCGCGCGTACGATCGCGCCATCAACGCGTGTGAGTCGTTTGATCACGCCAAGTCACGTACCGCGATCGGCATGCTACGAAAGGCGCTTGAGTTGGACACCCCCGAAGCACGCACCTTCGATTCGCTGTACGGGTGGTGTGAAGCTTCCGTCGACCGTCGTGACTTCATCGCACCAGCGAGGTGCCTGCGTTCGTTGCGCGATGCCTGGTGCCGCGCTGCCCAACCGCGTTCAATCGCTCTCCGCTCCGATCGGCCGCTTTCGTAGGAATTGCGAGACCTAACGCGCCATAGGGGCTGACGGCGGCCAGCACCCGCGCCATCTTCCCGGTCGAGTCGGCGTCGGCGGCGAATCTTGGGATGCCGACACAGTCTGGTTGCGGCCTCGCGCAGCACTTTGTCGTCTTCCACGAGCAGGATCGGCATGCGGGTCAATTTACGCTTCGGCAATTCATGACCAAGCCACCAACTCCGCGCATCGGCGTCGTCCTTGGTGGTGGGGCATTGAAGGGACTGGCGCACATCGGCGCATTACGGGCGCTTGCAGAAGCGGGGATCACACCAAGTCTGTATGCTGGCTCGAGCATCGGCGCGATGATCGCCGCAGCGGCGGCATGCGGAATCGCCGCCGACGAACTGACGGAGCGCGCACTCACTTTCCGTCGCCGAGATCTCTTCCGCATCAACCACTTTGGCATGCTGATGGAGCGCATGCTCTCCCGGTCGATCTATCTCGAAGCGCCGCTCCGGAACCTGTGCGACTCGCTCGTCGCCGAGGGCACCTTCGACGACCTCGCAATGCCATTGCTGGTCACGGCCGTCGATATCGAACGCGCGTCGCCGATTGTATTTGGGCGCCCAGGGTTGAGAAACGTGCGGGTCAGGGACGCGGTGTATGCGTCGTGTGCCCTTCCCGGATTCTTTCCACCGGGAGTCGTTGGTGGCCGCACCTGCATCGATGGCGGCACCACCGACAACCTCCCCGTCGCGATTGCGGCGATGGGGGTCGATGCACTGATCGCGGTCGACGTGGGTATCGCCGACGTGCCGGTCGAGACGGGCATCGCGACGCAGGGCTTTGCGTCGATCTTCATGCGCGCGGCGACGATGATGATGCACGAACAGCAGCAGCACGCGCTTGAGCGATGGACGTCGCCGCCGATGTTGCTCGTCCGACCTGCCGTGAATCACATCGGCTGGTTCAGCTTCGCACATGTCGACGAGCTGTTGCGTGTCGGGTACGAGTGCACCAAGGAAGCACTGAAAGACGTCGACGCACTGCTTCGCGCCGAAGGGGGCATTTTTCCTCGTCGCCAAGTGCAGATCAGCGTCGACCGCGACTTGTGCACCGGCTGCGCGATCTGCGTGGCACGCGCGCCGGGAATGATGGCCCTCGACGAGCAGCGGAAGGCGTATCCAATTGCCCGCCGGCACGAGTTCTCCCCAGCTGATGGCGCGTTCGTTCGCTGCTGCCCAGTCGATGCCATTCGCATAAGAACGGTGGCGGCAGGCGGTGCATCGGTCGATATTTCCGGAAGCCTCGTCGGTACCGGGGTTTCCAATTAGGTAGCCCACGGCGCGATGAGTGGCTTCGTTCCGAACGCGCGTGACCATCCACGGGATGTGTTGCGCGCCGGACCCGTCCTCCTCATGTCGCATCCCAATTCGTTCGGCAGCCGCGCCACACTCACTGTGGTCGACCGTCAGTATGCGTATTTCCGATTGGCCGCGCTCGATGCGCTTCCAGGCAGCAGTGCAGCAACGCTTCCCTTTTCGCTGCGCGTCCTTCTCGAAAACCTGTTGCGTGGTGAAGACGGCGCCTTCGTAAAGAAGACGGACGTTGAGTCACTCGCGCATTGGAATGTGAAGGCGCCGATCGACAAGGAAATCGCGTTTCGCACTGCGCGCGTGTTGCTCCAAGATTTCACCGGCGTCCCATGTGTCGTCGATCTTGCCGCCATGCGCGATGCGATGGTCCGACTCGGTGGCGACCCGACCCGAATCAACCCGCTTCAACAAGTCGATCTCGTCATCGACCACTCGGTGCAGGTGGACGAGTACGGTACTGAAGCGGCCTTGTTGCTCAACACCGATCTCGAATTTGAGCGCAACGGCGAGCGCTACGAATTCCTCAAGTGGGGCCAGACGGCGCTGCGCAATTTCCGCGTCGTGCCGCCAGGCACCGGCATCTGCCACCAGGTAAATCTCGAGTACCTGGGCCAGGTCGTGTTCACCGTGGAGCAGGACGGTGAAACGCTCGCGTACTGTGATTCGCTCGTTGGTACTGACTCGCACACCACCATGATCAACGGACTCGGCGTGCTGGGCTGGGGCGTCGGTGGTATCGAAGCCGAAGCCGCCATGCTTGGCCAGCCGGTGAGCATGCTCATTCCGGAAGTGATCGGCTTCAAGCTGCATGGCAAGCTGCCGCCAGGCGCCACCGCCACGGATCTCGTGCTCACCTGCACCGAACTGCTCCGCAAAAAGAAAGTCGTTGGAAAGTTTGTCGAGTTCTACGGACCCGGCCTGTCGTCGCTTGCGCTCGCCGATCGCGCGACGATCGCGAACATGGCGCCCGAATACGGCGCGACGATGGGCTTTTTTCCCGTCGACGCCGAGACGCTCAAGTATCTGCGGCTCTCCGGTCGCAGCGACGAGCAGGTGGCACTGGTGGAAGCGTACACCAAGGCGCAGGGGCTATTCCGGACGGACGCTACGCCCGATCCGATCTTCACCGACACGCTCGAACTGGATTTGAGCACGGTGGTGCCGAGTTTGGCAGGACCCAAGCGTCCACAGGATCGCGTGCCGCTGTCCGAGAGCAAGCGGATGTACCGCGAGGCGCTGGCGGCGCAGATGGCGTTGCAAACCAATGCCGTTCCAGCAACGGCGCCCGCGCCGGCAGGCTCGCAGGCCGCCTCAATGGTCGCCGAAGGGGCGCCGGTCGTCGTGGAGCAAGGTGTCGCATGTGCCTATCGCGACGAGTCCTTCACGCTGATGCACGGGCATGTCGTGATTGCCGCGATCACGTCATGCACCAACACGTCCAACCCCAGTGTGATGCTCGCCGCGGGGCTCCTCGCACAGAAAGCCGTCGCGCGCGGCTTGCGCACCAAGCCGTGGGTGAAGACGTCGCTGGCCCCGGGCTCCAAGGTGGCCACCGATTACTTCAACAAAGCGGGGCTGATGGACTCGCTCGATGCATTGGGTTTCAACGTGGTCGGATATGGCTGCACCACCTGTATCGGCAACTCCGGCCCGCTCCCGCCGGTGATCAGCGAAGCCATCGAAAACGGCGGTCTCAATGTCGCCGCCGTGCTCTCGGGTAATCGCAACTTCGAAGGCCGCGTCAATCCACAAACGCGCTTCAACTACCTCGCGTCGCCGCCGCTGGTGGTCGCATATGCGCTCGCTGGCCGCATGGATATCGATATGGCGACCGAACCGCTTGGCATCGGTACCGATGGCCCGGTGTTTCTGCGCGATATCTGGCCGAGTTCACAGGAAGTTGAAGACACGATTCTGTCGAGCGTGAAGCGCGAACAGTTCACCACGCAGTACGCAAACGTCTTTGCCGGCGACGCGCACTGGCAGGGCATTCCTGCGCCGGTGGGAGATCAGTATGCGTGGAACAACGACAGCACGTATGTGAAGAATCCGCCATACTTTGACGGCATGACCATGACGCCGCCCGGTGTGCGTGCGATCAGCGGCGCAAAAGTGCTCGGCATGTTCGGTGACTCGATCACCACCGACCACATCTCGCCCGCGGGTTCAATCGCGGCAGCGTCGCCGGCCGGACTGTGGCTCAAGTCGCTCAACGTCGACAAGAAGGATTTCAATTCGTACGGCGCGCGTCGTGGCAATCACGAAGTGATGATGCGCGGCACGTTCGCCAATATCCGTCTCAAAAACGAACTGACCGGTGGCAAGGAAGGTTGGTGGACGGCGACGGAACCGGGGGCAATCCCCGAAGCGATCTACGATGTGGCAATGGCGCGTCAGGCGGCGGGAGTGCCGCAGATCGTTATCGCCGGAAAAGAGTACGGTACTGGTTCGTCGCGCGACTGGGCGGCGAAGGGCACCGCACTGCTCGGCGTTCGAGCCGTGATTGCGGAAAGTTTCGAGCGCATTCACCGATCGAACCTGGTTGGCATGGGCGTGCTGCCACTGGAGTTTTCAAATGGCGAAACCCGCCAGTCGCTTGGACTGACGGGCTTCGAGCGCTACGACATCAAGGGCATGAGCGACGCGCTAACACCACGTGAAACGGTGACCGTCGTCGCGACTGCCGCCGACGGCACTAGCAAACAGTTCAGCGCACGTTGCCGCATCGATACGCCGGAAGAGCTCCAGTATTACAAGCACGGGGGAATTCTTCCGTATGTGCTGCGCAGTCTGCTCAGCAAGTCGTAGACACCACGTTTTCGCTTTGATACTACGGGCGGGGAGACGCATCAGTCTTCTCGCCCGTCGCGATTCTGATCACGGAATGCACGGAAGGCGCGTTCGATATTCCCACTCACAGTGCCGCGAATGCTGCCTGGCGTGTTGGCCAGTGCTGGCGAGTACAGACCGCCCGCCGCACGAACAAACCAAGCCGATACGTCGACCGAGACGGTGATCTGATCGCCCGTTTTGATCACCAGTGGTTTGACCAGTGGCACATTGATCATCGTCGTCAGATCGTTGGTAAAAATAAACGGGACACGATTGTACGTCCCTTCGAGTCGCACGCTGATGTTCCGGAAATCCGGGTTCTGCTGCTGAAACGGGAGATCGAGAGCATTGTTGGCGTCGACTTTGTGCAGCTTCATCCGCACGTTGCCGTATGTGCCAGCGGGGACATCGACGGTAATGCGAGCACCGTCTTCACCAGTCACGGGAATGTCGACGAGAAAAGGCCCTACACGGATTTCGGGACACTCGCTGAGGTCGTTTTTCTTGCCGCTGCTCGTGCCCATTGCTTCATCCGCACATGCGCCGATCACAGATCGCAACCGCACATCGCTCACCACGAATTGCGCCTTCGTCACAACGATCGTATCGCTTTGGCGAGCGATCATGAGACCGGCGACTGTCGTGGTCACGTTCGGCGAGGCACCCACCAGCTGGAGGCCGGCGCTTGCCGCGCCATCCGAGGCCATGGACGACGACATCAGCGACGTTGCGGCGGTGGAACGCGCAATCTGGAAGCCCAGAGTCACGCGATTGCTACTTGCGGGTGCGGTGCTGTCGCTGCTACTGCACGCCCCGATTGCAAGAGTGCCCAGCATGACAACACCGATGACGCTACGTTGACTCGGCAATTGAATGTTCCTCGCGGAGCTTGGATGAAATTGGATCCGCCGCTGCAATCGATCACGCGACGCTCTCTATCGAAAGCTGACCCAGACTCTTCATTGCCGTAGTGATCTCCCGCACGAATCCACCCAACCCTCACAGTGCATCGTGCGCGACATCACAGTGAGCGGGATCACTTCCAGCGAGCAGCTGTTGGAAAGGCGAATCGTGCTGCTGGTGAATCCCGTCGCGGGGCGAGGCGGTGCGCTGCGTCGCGCAGAGGCAGTGCAACACGCGCTCGCATCACTGGGCACGGTCGAACGTTACGATACCCGTGTACCCGGTGATGAGGCACGCATTGCGCGGTGTGCCGTAGTGTCCGGCGCGGCCGTGTTGGCAGTCGTTGGCGGAGACGGTTCAGTGAGTCACGCAGTGCGCGGACTTCTCGAAAGCAATAGTCACACGCCGCTCGCAATATTCGGTGCTGGAACCGGAAACGACTTCGCGAAATCGTTGGGCGTACCCGTGCACAATCCCAACGCAATGGTGGCGCGAATTGCACAGGGCACCACACGCGCCGTAGACGTTGGCTTTGTCGACGACGTGCCGTTCGTGAATGCCGCCGGCTTCGGCTTCGACGTTGAAGTGCTCGAGCGCATGCAGTCACCGGGGCTGCTCCGCGGCACTGCAGCCTACCTCGGTACGGCACTTGGCGCGCTCGTTGGCTACCGCGGATTTCGCGCCCAGCTCCGCGATGACGCTCGACGCGAACTGTTGATGTTGGTTTTCGCCAATGGTCGCTACTTTGGCGGCGCGTTTCACATTGCGCCCAAGGCCGTGCTCGACGACGGATGGTTGGACGTTGTAGCGATCGGTGATGCGTCACCGTTACGGCGACTCGCGCTCCTTTCACAGGCGATCAGGGGGACGCACCTCGCGGCGCGCGAGGTGGGTCACGATCGGGTTGAGCGCTGCCGAGTGACGTTTGATAAGCCGCCGGCGTTCGAGGCGGATGGCGAGTTGCACCGGGCGCTGAGCGCGGAGGTTGAGGTGAGCGTGCGGCCACAGGCTCTGCGGGTGGTGGTGTAGGTCGGAATTGAAACGATTCACCCGTCTCCGGGGTTTTCCTAGATGGTGCACTGTTCCGTGTACAACCCCGTGGGAGATCGCCTCCCGGCCCCCCGCACGTTATCGTCATGGTGACCACACGGGCGTATTCGCCCGCTTACCGCGCGGATGCTCCGCGCCTTTTGAGGAGATTCTTGATGTCCATGATTTCGCGCAGCGCAGCGCGTTCCTTTGCAATCGCCGCGTTCTCTGTTGCCGCACCCGCCGCTGCCACATCGTTTGCTTCTGCTCAGGCCGCGCCCGCTGCGGCCCCAGCGGTCAACGCGACCGCGCTCAAAGTCGGTGATGTGGCGCCTGACTTCACCGTCGCCGCGGTCACTGCGGCAGGACTCGACGCCAAGCCCTTCAAGCTCTCCGAGCACAAAGGCGAAACGATTGTGCTCGCCTTTTTCCCGAAGGCGCGGACCAGTGGATGCACCATGCAGATGCACGCCTATCGCGACAAGTACAAGGAGATGTTCAAGGGCGGCAAGAAGGTGATGGTTGTTGGCGTGAGCATCGATGAGGATTCTGCACTTACATCGTGGGCCAAGGACGACAAGATCCCGTTCCGCTTCGCCGCCGATGTCGATCGCAAGGTTGGCGTTGCGTATGGCGCGAGCATGGGCACCGGCTATCACAAGCGCTACCTGTATGTGATCAATCCCAAGGGCAAAATCTCGTATGTCGCCACGCCCTTCCGTCAGGCATCGGAAGACGCGTACACCGAACTTGGTGCCGCTGTCGTTTCGGCGAAGGGCGCGAAGTAATTCGTTCGTAGAGGCACAACACTGAACGGTTCAACGCAGTTGCTGTCACAACCCCGCGCCCTTCTCACCGCGCTTCATCGCGCGGCAGTGGAGGGCGCGGAACCGTTTGCGCGCACCCGCGAAGCTGTTGCACAGTGGATCAGCGCGCACGGCGCATCGTTACGTCCGCCGGCGCGAATTCATCTGATCGGCGTGGGGAAAGCCTCGATTGCAATGACCGCGGGTGCGGTACGCGCACTGCACAACGCCGACCTTCGTCCCCAACACGGCATCGTCGTCTGTGCGAGTGCAAATTCGGATCAGGCTCGCGAGCATGCGCGCCAACTTCCGCCGTCATTTACCATGGTCGAGGGTGATCATCCGATTCCCGGACCCGCCTCACTTCGCGCAGCGCAGCTGATCGACGAAGCGGTGCGTGCAGTACAGAGTGGCGACATCGCGCTGGTGTTGGTATCAGGCGGAACCACAGCGCTCACGGCAGCACCCGTCGCCGAACTTTCACAAATCGTTGGCGATGAAGACAAGGCGCAGGCCCACCTGGCCAATCTTGCCGACACTCTGCTCGAATCGGGACTTGCCATTCACGAAATGAATGCGATCCGTCGCCGGATGCTGCGCTGGGGCGCGGGACGTCTTGCGGTCGCACTGGCAGAGCGTGGCGCAGCGCGGATTCCCGTTTTTGCAATCTCGGATGTCATCGGCGACGATCCGTCCGTGATAGGCTCGGGGCCCTGCTCTCCCGATCCGCTCGACGAGGCAACGTTTCTGGCCCTGCTCGACGCGCACGACATCCGGAACGCACTGCAGCGCGACACGGCACTTTTCCTTGGCATTGCCGGCACTGGCAGGCCACCGGCAGTGCCGTCGCCGACACATCAGGCATTCGCGCTGGTCGACTATCAGCTCGTCGCCCGCAACCGCGATGCCGTCCACGCACTCGCCACCGCAGCCCGCGCGAGCGGCATAACGCACGTGATAGAAGAAGTCGAGCCACTTGAAGGCGATGCTGCCCAGCTCGGCGATCGGCTCGCGCGCTACGCCATCGCGCGCGCACGACTGCTGGCGCCTGGAGAAAGCGCGCTGCTCGCATTCGG
>JAYUWD010000353.1:0-3937 GCA_043753735.1 Gemmatimonadaceae bacterium | reverse complement strand
CCATCGGCATCGAAGCGGCGCTTCGCGTCCGTAACATCGCGCCGGGTCTCAATCGCACATTTGCACTTGAGCAGTGGCCTGGTACAAACGCCGAGCTGGTGCGAGCAGCGCGGGATGAAGCGCGTTTGTTGATACGGCCCCCTACCGGTGTGCCAATCGTCCTGGCCGACCGTGACGCTGGTGCCTGCGACGCCGCCGTCGCGAATGCGGAACGGGCGGGGGTGCTCGACGACGTCACCATCGCGCAGCAATCGTTGTCGGATACCGATCTCACGGCAATTGGTGAGGCCGGGTTGCTACTCACCAATCCGCCGTACGGACTGCGCGTCACGGACGGCAACGACATTCGCTCGCTGTATGCGAGACTTGGTGACGTGCTCCGTGAAGGGGGCACGGGATGGCGTCTCGGGATGCTCATTCCGGACCGGCAACTCGCGGCGCAGCTCAGAATCCCGATGGAGACCATGCTGCGCACGACGAATGGTGGAATCAGTGTGGCCGTCGAGATGACGAAACCGGCAGGAACTGCCCGGCGTGGTCAGACCCGGAAGTAGTCTGCCTTCCAGCTTTTCACTTGGGCCTTGATCTCCTTGGAGGTCATGGTCGGGTTGGCGATGACTTTGCGCGCCAGATCGACCACTTCTCCGTCCGATGCGAAGCGCAGGGCGATCAGTTGCGCCGGGCGAATGCTTTCGACATGCGACTGCAATTCGGCCGGCAGGAGACGCGCGAGGCGCAGACGCTCTTCGAGTCGAATGATCCGATCCTGCGCTTTGAGTGGCGACAGTCGCGCGAACGCGATCGCTCCAACGATCGCGAGAGCACCGACGAGCGCGTACGTCGTGTCGAGGTTGGGCGTTTTGACGACACGCACGATCGACCAGATGAGATAGGCGAGCCCCATCGGGGAAACAAAGTAGTGATAGCCCGGGGTGACCTGCGCGTGTTTGGCGAAGGTTTGTCCGCTTTCGTTTGCCATGCTGTACCTCAGTGGGGTGACATCGGAGGGGCGATGCACCGTAAGTTATGCGCAGAATCTCACTCGGCCATTCAGGCGTCGTTTACCGAGTAGTTGCACACCCACATCAACCTGGTCCTGCCATGCGTCGTTCCGGATTTCTGGCCACGCTGCTTCTTGCCTCTGCACTCGGCGCGCAGGCCGCGCCAAAGGGAAGTGCTGCGCCCAAAGGCGCCGCGCCGACAACCAGGGTGCCGGTTGGCATGTCGCTCATCAAGGAAGCCGATCTCAAGCGCGACATGTACGCCATGGCGGGGGACAACATGCGCGGTCGCGAAGCTGGCACGATCGACGAGATGCGCGCATCGATGTGGGTGGCCGAAGAGATGCGCAAAAGCGGCGTCAAGCCGATGGGCGAAGATGGAGGATGGTTTCAGTGGTGGAACATGCGTCGCATGCGTCTCTCCTCGATCTCGAGTTCAGTGACGCTCGGCGGAAAGACGATGGCGTTGTGGACCGAGATCACGCCCACATCGAATACCGCCGCCGATGTTTCTGCGCCAACGGTGTTTGTTGGTGATGGACGCGATACCACCATCGACGTGCGGGGCAAGATTGCCGTCGCGACACTGATCCCGTCAACGGTTCCGTTGCGCAGCACAACCAATACGTACGAATACCGCTACACCCGGCAAGCGATCACGTCGCAAGGGGCCGCGCTGTCTCGCCGCGGTGCCATTGGTGTCATTCTCGTTGCCGATTCGATCGGGGAAATCGGTTTTGAAGGTGTGTGGAAGTTGCAGTCGCGTGGCACGTACGACGTGGTTGGGGGTGTTCCGCGCTTTTCGCAAAACGCAGGCGGCGGTCGCGGTGCGGCTGCGGGTGCGGCTGGACCACCGCAGGCGCCGGCACCAGTGCTGTTCGTGCGTCGCGCATCGCTCGCGCAACTTCGCACCGATGGGCAGGTCGTGACCATCAAGTTGCGTGTCGAGCAGTTCGAGACACCGTCGGTGAATATCATCGGCGTCGTGCCGGGCACTGACGCGACGTTGAAGAATGAATACGTGGTGTTCAGCTCACATCAGGATCACGATGGTGTGCGCTTTGTGGTGAACGGCGATTCGATCTGGAATGGTGCAGACGACAACGCGAGCACGAGTGTCGCACTGCTGGCGATCGCGCGCTCATGGGTGAAGCATCCAAGCAAGCGTTCGGCGCTGTTTATCTTTCATGGCGCTGAAGAGCGTGGATTGCTTGGCTCGCGCTACCACGCGGCGCATCCCGTGGTGCCACTGGCACAGATGGCTGCAGTGCTCAACGGCGACATGATCGGACGCAACGCTGCCGACACCGCGGCACTGCTTGGCTCGCAGCCGCCGCATCGCAATTCGCTGGAGCTGGTGAACATGGCGCTCGATGCCAATCGCGTGTCGACCAAGTTTGTCGTCGACTCGTCGTGGGATCGCCCGACGCATCCGGAAGGTTGGTACTTCCGTAGCGATCATGTTCCGTATGCCGAGCGCAATGTGCCGAGCTTGTTTTTCTCGTCCAATTTGCACTCGGATTATCACACACCGCGCGATGACGAGAAGGGAATCAGCTACAGCAAACTGACGCACATGACGCAGTGGATGTACATGACGGGCTGGATCGTCGGGAACGCCGTGCGGCGGCCGACGATCGATGCGGGGTTTGTGCTGCGCTGACCGAGCCGACCCATGTTGTCCATCCTGTTTGGACTTTCACTTGCGCTCGCGCCGGCCCGTGTCACGCCGCCGACGATGGCGCCTGTTCCCGCTGACACCGGGCACCTCGAAGCGGGCGGCGGAATCCAGCTCTACTACTACGTGCTGGGGGGTGCGCACCGTGACACGATCGTTCTGGTGCATGGCGGACCGGGACTGAGCTCGTCGTATCTGCAGAAGGATCTCGACTTCGTGGCCGCGCGTCACACGGTCGTCTTGTACGATCAGCGCGGCTCGGGGCGCTCAACGCTGGTCGACGATTCGACGAAGATCTCGATTGCGTTGCACGTCGCCGATCTCGATGCGGTGCTCAGGCGCTTTCGCATCACGCGCGCGAATCTCTACGGCCATTCATGGGGCGCGGGACTGGTTGCCAATTACATCGCGGCGCATCCGCTTACGGTGCGCCGAGCAATACTCGGCTCAGCCATTCCGCCTCGCCGCTCGCCGTACATGACGCAGTTCGGCACGCAGTTGAATGCCTGGGCCGATAGCGCGACCAGAACTCGTCTCAATGAACTTGCGCGGGCACGTCGGAATGCCACCGATCCTGTCGCGGCATGCCGCGCCTACTGGCGTCTTTTCATTCGCGGCTACTTCGCCGATACGTCAACGATCAAGACCATGCGCAGCGACATCTGCGACGATCCGCCAGCGTCACTCTCGAACCACGTAAACGCCTGGACGCTTGGTCCCGAGGGCTCGTGGGATTGGCGCAAGTTGCTCGCACGGACAAAGGTGCCCATAACCGTGGTGCATGGATCGGGTGATCCGATTCCAATGGATGCCGCGAAGGAGTGGGTCGCGTCAATTCCCGGCGCGAAGCTCATCGTGCTTCGGGGCGCTGGTCACTTCCCGATGGTGGAGCGGCCGAAGGCGGTTCTGGCCGCGATCGAAACGGCTTTTTTCAGTGGCGCGAAGTAGACGGATAGTTGGCGACGTAACGCCGACGTTCTTCGCGACATCAGCCGCATGGCGCAGATGGTTGGAAAAGAAGCACCCGACGTAGCGGGCAGGGTTGCGCGCACTTTCGCGCTCACACAACTGCGTGAGAGAACCACTCGACGCGTGGCCGCTGACTCGAAAAACTGATCGTGACATTCGCAGAACAGCGCACACCGTATTTCGTCGCACTCCTTCCCGGTCTTCCATGCTGAACGCACGTACGCTCATCGCCGCATTCGCTCTCCCCATTTCACTCGGCGCGCAAACCACGCTCGGCAAGAGCGAGACG
>JAYUWD010000352.1:0-11859 GCA_043753735.1 Gemmatimonadaceae bacterium | reverse complement strand
ATTCTGCAAAGCACGCGCCGGACACAAGCCCGACGTACCCCGTACCGATCATGGCAATCTTCATGAGCCGTTCAATCCCCGATCCCGTAGTAGTCGCGATACCACGCGACAAAATTTTGGACGCCGACTTCGATTGGCGTTTTGGGGGCAAATCCAACATCGTCCACAAGTGACTGCACGTCGGCGAACGTAGCCGGTACATCACCGGGTTGTATATCCAGCATCCGCTTCTCCGCGACACGACCAAGCTGCTTTTCGATCGTCGTAATCAGATGCATCAACTCCACAGGATTGTTGTTGCCGATGTTATAAACGCGATAGGGCGCCTTGCTCGTCGCCGGGTCTGGCTTGTCCGAGTTCCATTCCGGATTTGGAGCAGCGGTGTGGTCGCAGGTGCGCACTACGCCTTCGACGATATCATCAATGTAGGTGAAATCACGACGCATCAGGCCGTGATTGAATACGTCGATTGGCTGGCCTTCGAGAATCGCTTTCGTGAACAAAAACATGGCCATGTCCGGACGACCCCACGGTCCGTAGACGGTGAAGAACCGAAGGCCCGTGGTCGGCAGTCCATACAAGTGACTGTAGGTGTGCGCCATCAACTCGTTCGCTTTTTTGGTCGCCGCGTACAGCGACACGGGATGGTCGACGTTTTGATGCACCGAAAACGGCATCATGGTATTCGCGCCATAGACGCTCGATGACGATGCGTACGTCAAATGCTGCACGCCGCTGTGTCGGCACCCTTCGAGGATGTGCAGAAAGCCGACCAGATTACTGTCGATGTACGCGTGCGGATTGGTGATCGAATAGCGTACGCCGGCCTGCGCCGCGAGATGAATGACCCGGTCAAATCGCTCCGCGGAGAACAACGCCTCAAGCCCACTGCGATCGCCAAGCTCCATGCGCACAAAACGAAAACCCGGTCGACCACTCAGCCGAGCGAGGCGTGCGTCTTTAAGCGTCGGG
Organism: Gemmatimonadaceae bacterium; assembly: GCA_043753735.1. GTDB lineage: Bacteria > Gemmatimonadota > Gemmatimonadetes > Gemmatimonadales > Gemmatimonadaceae > Gemmatimonas. The sequence continues at coordinate 10,887 of JAYUWD010000352.1, read as the reverse complement.
TCGTAGTAGTCGTTCATGTTGTCGAGTCCAACGACCTCATCACCGCGAGCGAGCAATCGCTCGGTCGTGTGGGAGCCGATAAAACCCGCCGCGCCAGTCACCAAAAATTTTGCCATGCGATTGCTCAGGAAGACGGATGACGCTCAGACTCATTCTCACGCGTTGAGGACGAGTGTCGTGGGGCCGGGGACACGGCCGACCGCTGAAGCAGGAGCACTGCGGCCATGATCGCCACCCCACCAATAACGGTCCCTGTTCCGACCGGCTGATCCAGTAGAAACACACCAAGCACCGACGTCCAAAATGGCTCGACGGTCGATGTGATGGCCGTACGAACCGCTCCAAGTGTCGACAGTCCGGCTAAAAACCCAAGGAACGCCCCCGCCGAGAGCACCCCCTGCAGCACACTGGCCAAAATGGTGAGACGGTCAAAGTGCGCGAACAACGCGTCGGTGGAAAGCGCCCAAAGCGTGAAAATTATTCCCCCGCCAGTCGCAATTGCACGTGAAACGTCCAGCGCTGAGCGTGTGCGTTGCAGGTTTCCGAGAACGGGAATGTAGATCGCGTACACCAGCGCGGCCGTGAGTGCCAGCGCCACGCCGATCGGGTTGAGCGACGCCGCATTCGGCGCGCCGACCATGAACGCGATTCCTCCCAACGCGAGCGCAAGGGCGACGACACGGTTGCGGTCCAGTCGCTCGTGACCGCGAACCGCGGCCATGAGCGCGACCCAGGCGGGAAAGGTGTAAAAGAGAAAAGCCTCGGTTGCGGCAGGAATCCAACGGAGCGCCGTCAGCGCCAACGTGGCGATAAGCATTTGCCCGCCCCCGGCGATGAGGAGCGTTTTGGGTCGCCACCACCGCATCAGGGGGTCGGACGCCACGGGGGCACCACGCCAATACGCCCACCCAATCAGCAGCACAGCGGTCGTGGTGTAGCGCCAAGCCTGAATTCCCTGAAGTGCCGCACCGCTTTCAAGCGCCCACAGGGTCAGCGGTGAGATCGACCCGAAGCAGCAGGCACTCACGACCACCAGCAATGTGGCGCGGAGTACCGCCCGTCTGTCGGGATGCTCGGCGTCTCGCCGCGCGTCGGAGTCGGTCAGAGGAGAACGCCGCCCAGCAGCATTTCGGCGACGGTGAAATAGATCACGATCCCCGTCATGTCGACGAGCGTTGCAACGGCCGGCGCGGACGCACTCGCAGGGTCAAAGCCGATGCGTCTGAGAAGGAAGGGCAACATCGATCCGGTGAGCGAACCAAAGGTGACCACGCCGACAAGTGCAATGCCGATCGTCATGGCGATGCGCACCACGTGGGGCCCGTAGTTGTAACCCACATTCATGCGGCCGAAGTGGAATGGGCCGAGGTCGAAATCGCCGATATGCAAACCGTGTTTGAACATCCACTGCCAAAGCAGGATGCGCCCAATGCCGATGAGTCCCAAGATGCTCCCGAGGGCGAGCCCCGAGGGCAGTTCACGCATCGCGACCTTCCACCAGTCGCGCACCGTCACTTCGCGCAGTGCCAGCGAACGGATGATCAGCGACGTCGCCTGCGATCCGGAATTGCCCCCAGAGCTGATGATGAGGGGAATGAACAGACTCAACACGATCGCTTTCTCGAGCGACGTTTCGTAGTGCTGCATGGCGGTGGAGGTGAACATCTCGCCAACAAAGAGTACCGCGAGCCAGCCTGCGCGTTTGCGGATCATCTCCGGGAGCGCAGTTTGCATGTATGGCTCGTCGATCGCCTCCATACCACCGAATCTCTGGACGTCTTCCGTCTGCTCTTCCTGAATGACGTCGATGGCATCGTCGACCGTGACAACGCCAAGTAGTCGCCGTTCGGCATCAACAACCGGCAAGGTGACCAGGTCGTAGTTGGAGATGATCTGCGACACTTCTTCCTGCAGCATATCCGGCGGCACGCTGACCACCTCACTCCACGCCACATCAGCGATGCGTCCACCCTCAGGGGCGGCCAACAGTTCGCGCAACGACAGCACGCCACGCAGACGACCATTTGTATCGGTCGTGTAGATCGTGTACATCGCTTCGCGACGACCGGCGCGCGCCATCGCGCGCACGGAGCGCAACGCTTCTTCGACGGTAAGCTCTTCGTCGACCGACACGAACTCGGTGGTCATGAGACCACCGGCCGTGTACGGATCGTACTCGAGCAGTCGCTCGGTTTCGGCCTGTGCTTCCGCGCCAAGTTCGGAAAGAATATCGTCGGCTGTTTCTTCGTCGAGTTCTTCGAGTGCGTCGGCGCGCTCGTCCGGCGTCATTTCGGCGACGATGGACGCAGCCTCGCCCGCCGTCAGCTCTTCGAGAAACTGGGTCCGCAGCTCTTCGTCGAGGTATTCGAGCACCTCGGCCGCGCGCTCTTTCGGCAATGCAAAAAGGAACGCACGCACCATTTCTTCCGGCATCGCTTCAGCGACGTCGGCGAGGTCCGCGGGGTGCATCTCCTCGGTCTGCGGGCCGATGCTCTCCGGCGATTCCTCGAGCAATTCGAGGAGGTCGGGTACGAGCAGCGCCGCGAGCGGCCGTTTTTCGTTCGAACGGGGTGGCGTCATCGGGGTCCCCCCCCGGGACGGGAGCGGGAGCCCGTCGCCGCGCGGCGATCTAAGGTCAGTGCAAGGCGTGGATTTCGGGGGGCAAGTTAGCCCGAGTGCCCAATCGAAAGAAGCGCGTCGGGCACTTATTTGCGCCCAGTCAGATTATCGGCAGCGCGCGTATCTGTTTTACGGAAATGCCGATCAGTCGCACCCCTGCCGCATCGAGCGCTGCCGCGAGCAGGGATTGGTCCAGCACCCCTTCGACCTCCAGAACGACTCCCGCCATCGATACATCTGCGGAGACGATTCCGGGCACCGCCGCCAACGCCGTCCACGCGGCGCGCACGGCGTGCGTGCCGGTCAACCCCTCGACCTCAAGGCGGATATGCGATCGTGTCACGGGTCCCATGCAGGAAATGTTCACCCGGTCACCTCGTCGCGGCACCATCAAACGACCATCTTTGTCTTGGGTTATCCAACGCATCCACATCGCAGTGTCCGCGCTCGTCCTTTTTCCGCGTCAGTCATTCCCATGAATCGAGTCGCATTCCTTGGCCTTGGCGCAATTGGCGCGCCGATGGCCCGTCACCTGGCTCGCCCTGAACACGACCTCGTGGTCTGGAATCGCACCGCCTCGCGCGCCGATGCGTTCGTGGCGGAGACGCCGGCGCGTATCGCGCTAACGCCGGCTGACGCAGCGCGCAATCGCGACATCGTGATCACCTGCCTGCCGGTTTCCCGCGATGTCGAATCGCTTTTCGACGGCCCCGACGGTTTGTTGGCGACGATGGCGTCGGGCTCTGTTCTGGTCGATTGTACGTCTGGCGATCCGGCGACCTCGCGTCGCATGGCCGCGCGCCTCGCGGAGCGCGGTATCGGCTTTCTCGATGCGCCGGTTTCCGGCGGCGTGGTCGGCGCGGTCAAAGCCGAGCTCACGGTCATGGTTGGCGGCGACGCGGCGTTGCTGGAGCGTGTGCGGCCGGTGCTCGAGTGCTTTGGCAAACGGATTGTGCACTGCGGCGCTGTCGGCACCGGTGATGCGCTCAAGGCTGTGAACAACGCCATGTTGGCGATGCACATCTGGGGAATGGCCGAGGGGCTTGTTGCGCTTGAAAAGGCCGGTGTGCATTCGGACGTTGCACTTGATGTGATCAATGCATCGAGTGGTCGTTCCAACGCGAGCATGAATCTGTTTCCGGAGCGTGTGTTGACGCGCGCTTTTCCGCGCACGTTTCGTCTCGCACTGCTCGACAAGGACGTGGCCATCGCCGCCGATCTCGCGCGCGAACAGAAGGTGCCCTCGCCCCTGCTGCAACTCACGGCCGAGCTGTTCCGCATGGCACACAACGAGCTTGGCGAAGTTGCGGATCATGTTGAAGCGGCCCGCGTAGTCGAGCGGTTGGGTGGTGCGGAAATTCGTCCGCGTTCGGAACGTGTAAATGGAGACGTCGCATGACCGCTGTGCATGAGCACTCAAAACTGGACGTGAACGTTTCGTACGTTGACGGGATTCGCGCCCACTTTCCTGCGCTGTCGCGACGCGAAGGCGTGCATGACGTTGCGTATTTCGACGGACCCGGTGGCACGCAGGTGCCGCGTGTTGTCGCGGAAGCGATGACCGATTACCTGCTTGAGCACAACGCCAACACGCACTGGGCATATCCGACGAGCGTCGAAACGGACGCGTTGCTTGCCGCCTCCCGCGAATCGCTGGCGGATTTTCTTGGGGCCAGCGCTGGTGAGATTTCGTTCGGTGCGAACATGACCACCATCCTGTTCCATATCGCGCGCGCAATCGGCCGTACGCTGCAGCCAGGCGACGAGATCATCGTCACGGAACTTGATCATCACGCCAACGTTGCGCCCTGGCAGGCGCTGGCGCGTGAGCGTGGCGCCGTGTTGCGCTGGCTGCCGCTTGATCTCAAATCGTATCGGCACGAGGAAGATGCGCTCGCGAAGTTGCTGTCACCGCGCACGAAGGTTGTAGCGATTGGCGCGGCCTCCAACATTCTCGGCACGGTCACGGACGTCGCGCCGCTCGTCGCGCAGGCCAAAGCAGCTGGTGCGATCACTGTGATCGACGCGGTTCATTACGCACCGCATGTGCTGGTCGACGCGAAAGCGATCGACGCCGATTTTCTACTCTGCAGCGCATACAAATTTTATGGTCCGCATATCGGGGTCTGCTATGGTCGCCACGATGCGACTGCAGCGCTCGATCTACCTCGCCTTGAGCCCGCGCCGGACTATGTGCCCGAGTGTCTCGAGACCGGTACGCAGAATCACGAGGGGATCGTTGGTGCCGCCGCGTCGGTGAACTTTCTCGCCTCGCTGGCCGAAGACACGCGGCTGTCGCGGCGCGCGCAGCTGACCGCGGCGTTCAATGCACTGCACAGTCGTGGTGACGCGCTGTTGGCGCAGCTGTGGGATGGTCTGGCGTCGATCGAAGGTGTCACATTATATGGCCCACCGCCGGGAACGCCGCGCACGCCGACGCTGTCATTCCGAGTCGCGGGGATTCCCGCTGAAAACGTTTCGCGCGCTCTCGCACCCCTTGGCGTATACGTGTCGCACGGGGATTTCTACGCAACAACGGTAGCGCGCAAACTCGGGTTCGCCGCTGAGGGGTTCGTACGCGCTGGCTGTTCGTGCTACACGACATCGGACGAAGTGGCGCGGTTGGTGGATGGCGTGCGGGCATTGCGTCGCAGCTAACCGTGAGCGTTTCCCTGATCATCCCACAGATCTTTTACAAGAAACGTTCGGCTCTCACGTTTCTGACGCTCGCTATCGTGTGCCTTTCTGCGGCGTGTCAGTCGCGCGCCGCACCTGGCCGCGTCCCGCCGTCGGCGGAATTCCTTTTTGCTGCGGGCGATTCGACGTACTGGGTCCGCAGTAACGCCGACGGGATGCGTGTGCGCAGCGCCCCGATCCTGCTCACGCAAGTGGATGGTCGCTTCTACGAGGTGTTCATCGCTGAGGACGGCGCTGAGTACGATGATGCGACTTTTGTTACCTCGCGCATTTTTTCGCGCGAGTTGACCGGCACCGATTCGGTGATGCTCTTCAGCGACAGTACGGTGATGAAGGAAGCGGCGTCGTGGAAAAAGCGACATCCAACGTCGACACCAATCGATATCGACGATGAAGAGGCGCCGACCGATCCGGCGACGATCGTGCATGAAGAGATCGAAATTGTCGACGTGCACGGCCCTTGGCTGACCTTCCGACAGCTGCTGGACATCGATGTCGACAGCGGTGAGTCACATCGCCACGTCGGTCGTCGCGCGGTAGTGGATGTACGTACGGGGCAGCTTGCGACGCTGACAACTTTGCTCGGTTCGACTGAGGCATCGCGCGTCGTGGCTGCCGGACGTGCATCGTTCGCGCAGCTCACAGATTCCATTCGCAAGACCAGCGACGAACGCGCGGCACTCGGACGCGAAACGCTCGACAGCTTTCACTTCGATTCGACCAGTTTTGGCGTGACGGACATTGACCGCGCGCCTGCCGTTGCGTTTTTGGTGCCAGGTACAAGCAGCGATGGGGAAGCGCTCGCGATCTATCTGCCGGCTCTCTCTGTAGCCGCACCCGACTGGTGGGGCGCGGTCAAACCAACCCTCCCCGAGTGGCTGCGCGATTCGAGTCGCGTGCGCTGGAACCGCACCGGCTACGAAGTTGCGGCTCGCCCGTCCCCCGACGGTGAATCACTGGCCCTGGTACTGGCGGCGCGCGCCACGTTGCGCGCGCGCGAGTGGCCGATCGCCACGGTCGCTGCACCCGCCTACCAGCTCATCGCACTTGATGCGCCGCCGGTAACTGCCAAAATGCGCGAGGCGCTCTCGCATGCGTTCGATGCATCGGCCGCGCTCGACGGACTCGCGCAACGTGCATCGTGGCACTTCCGGTCAGCGCCGTCGCGCAAACTTCGTGATCGCACGCGACTGATTCCGACGCAGCTGCAGCGATAGCAGCAGCTGCGGTGAGAGCAATTGCATGTCGCGCGAGCAGCAGTTGCAGTTGCTTTTCTTTTCGTGGGATCACAGTCGAAGTCGCGCCGTCCGCCAAGTTGTGAGCTTCAACTAGATTTATCGAATGGCCGACACCACACCGCCGACCAATGCGCCCGATGCCTATGCTGCTCTGCGCATTCCCAACTTTCGTCGCTACATCATTGCGCTCTTCACCCTTACTCTTGGTCTCCAGATCCAGGGGACCGTCGTCGGGTGGCAGATTTATGAGCTGACCCACGATCCGCTTGCCCTCGGACTGGTTGGTCTCGCCGAAGCGCTTCCCGCAATCAGCATGTCGCTCTTCTCCGGGCACGTTGCCGACAGCCACGATCGGCGACGCATCGCGCTCTGGGCGCTCGGCGTCCTCGTGCTCTGCTCGATAGGACTGTGGCTATTCGCGCACGATGCACCGTTCGGCACGCCGATGAGCGTGAAACTGCGCGTCAACTCCATCTATCTCGTCATCGTCGCGAGTGGCGTTGCACGTGCATTCCTGCAGCCTGCGCGGCAGGCACTCAGCGCCGAACTCGTGCCCCGTGAAAGTTTCACCAACTCCGTCACCTGGCGCAGTGGCAGTTGGCAGCTTGCGGCCGTCCTCGGCCCAGCATTTGGCGGTGTGCTCTACGCGATTGGTGGCACCACACTCGGCTACGCGGTCGATGTCGCACTCATGATCGCTGCCGTGCTCGTGATGTTCGCCGTGCGACACAAATCGCCACTTCGCCAAGAACGCAGCGAGTCCATAACAACGGCACTCACCGGCGGTCTGCGTTTCGTCTTCGGCGAACCGCTGCTCCTCAGTGCGCTCACGCTTGATCTCTTCTCCGTGCTCTTCGGCGGAGCCACAGCGCTGCTGCCGGTGTTCGCCGCCGAGATTTTGCACGTCGGCCCCAGTGGACTGGGATTTCTGCGCGCTGCGCCAGCTGCCGGCGCCGTGCTTACCAGTGTGCTGCTTACACGGTGGCCGCCGTTCGCGCGCACCGGTCCAAATCTGCTGATCGCCGTGGCGGGGTTTGGGGTGTGCATGATCGGTTTCGGGTTGAGCCGGACACTGTGGTTGTCGGTTGGACTGCTCGCCGCGAGCGGTGCGTTTGATATGGTGAGCGTTGTCATTCGCAGCGTGATGCTGCAATCGCGCACGCCGGAAGGTTTGCTCGGACGCGTGTCGGCGGTGAATCAGATCTTCATTGGTTCTTCGAACGAGATCGGCGCCTTTGAGTCGGGTATATCCGCCAAGTGGCTCGGCACTGTGCCGAGTGTGGTGCTTGGTGGCATCGCCACATTGGCCGTCGTGGGATTGGTTGCCTGGCGCATACCGATGCTTCGTCGTCTGCGGCAATTGCACCCCGAAGCCAAGGCGGCTTGACCCCTGCCTCGCGAGCGCAACGAAGACGAATGGCTCTGGGGTTGGGATACCACCGCTGGTATCGTCTCCGTATGGGTGGCGTCAGACGGCGTTGCCACGGTGTGGCGTCGATTGCCCCAGGGAGGGCGACTCGTTTGCGAAGCAGATCATTTTCGTCCGTGGATACTGCTCGACAGTCTCGCTGATCTCGAACACCTCGGCCCACGACTAATCGAACAATCCTACTCAACCGAAGATGTCCCGCGCGCGACCGTAACGTGGCGCGAGCTCGGTGGAACCGGAACGCTTCGCTTTCTCGTCAGTGCGGAACGCGCGCGTATACTCAGTGATGCCGTGCTTGCGGGCGCGTCGCGGAGACTGGGGCAACGCATCGGACATCTGCGTGACCTGGACGGCAACTCGCTGCTCGTTCTCCCGGCAGAAGAACAGTATCTCGTCGCAACGGGGCGCTCATACTTTCGCGATCTCGCGTTCGACGATTTGCATCGGTTGCAGTTTGACCTCGAGACGACAGGGCTCGACGCGGATCGCGATCGCATGTTCATGGTTGCCGTTCGTAACCCTGACGGCAGCCATGAACTGCTCGAAGCCTTGGGTGACGATAATGCCTCAGAAGCAGATCTTATCCGTCGACTGGATGCAACAATTGCCACAGCAGATCCGGACGTTATCGAAAACCACAATCTGCATGGTTTCGATCTGCCTTTTCTCGACAAGCGAGCGCGTCTGCTCGGCGTACCACTTTCACTCGGACGCATTCGTGCAACTACGCTGTCGCAACGCGCTGCGCGCCGGGGCGCGACCAGCAGCAGCGATGCGAATCGACGGGTGCGATTTGTCGCGCCCGGTCGTGAGCTGATCGACACCCTCGACGCCGTTCGACGCTATGACTTTTCGGCGCGTGAATTACCCAGTCACGGGTTGAAGGCAGTCGCGCGTCACCTGGGGATTGCGGGACCCGACCGGGAACTCATTCCCGGTGATCAGATCTACACGGTCTATCGTACCGATCCTGAACGCGTGCGTCGCTACGCCACCGCTGATGTGGACGAAGTTGCTGAACTGGCACGCATGCTGGGAGGCGCTGCGTTTGCCCTCGCGCGCATGGCGCCGCGTCGCTACGAACGTCTGGCGGATGCTGGCGCCGCGACCGGCGTAATTGATCCCCTGCTGGTGCGCGCATATCTGCGCGCGGGTGAAGCGTTGCCCGCCCATCGCGAAGGCGATGGAACGGTACATACCGGCGCGGCGCTGCATCTGTTTGCAACCGGTGTCGCACAACGTGTGGTGAAGGCGGATGTCGCGAGTCTTTATCCGTCGTTGATGCGCGCCTTTCGCATCGGCCCGAAGAGCGATCATCTGGGCGCGCTGCTCGCGCTCGTCGATCGTCTTGTCGAGCGTCGACTCGCCGCGAAAGCCAGTGCACGCGCCGAGCAACCCGGTTCTGCCGCACGGTATACGCACGAGGCGATGTCTGCCGCGATGAAACTTGTCGTCAACTCGGCCTACGGCTACCTCGCCGCCGGCGACGGACTCACACGCTTCGCCGATGTACACGCTGCGAATGAAGTCACTCGACGCGGCCGCGAAATGCTCGATCTGATGTGTCGCGAACTGGCAGCGCGTGGTGTCACGCTGCTGGAAGCCGACACGGATGGTGTGTACTTCGCCGTGCCGGAGTCATGGTCCGAAGCGGACGAGCGACGCGTTGTGGCCGAGGTTGCGAAGTTGTTGCCACCGCTGGTGAATCTCGAATTCGAAGGGCGCTACGCCGCGATGCTTTCACATCAACCAAAGAACTACGCGCTGCTTGGATATGATGGAACGCTGACGTTACGTGGCGTTGCATTCCGTTCCAGCCGCGCCGAGCCGTTTGGCGAGCGTTTTCTTCGCCGCGCGATCCGGTGCGTACTACGAGGCGATGTGTCCGGCGTGCGTGACGCATATGTGGAAACTATTCATGCAATCAGGACTCGCTCACTCCCAACGCGTGATCTCTCCTCGCAGGTACGGTTGACTCGCACGGCTGAGCGTTATTGCCAGACGCGTGACAGTCGCCGAGATCACTCGTACGAAGCGATGCTGGCCAGCGGGCGGAAATCGTGGAGCGTCGGCGAGCGCATCCGAGTCTATCGAAACAGCGCAGGCGGCGGAGTGATAACGAATCGCGACGATGAAGCGATCGCACCCGCACCAGAAGATTTGCGTGATTATGACATGGAATACTACGTGACACTGCTCCGGCGCAGCTTCGCTGCTCGGCTCGTCACAGCGTTCACGCCACGGGACTACAACGCAATCTTTGCCGATCCAGACCAGCTGCCGCTGTTTGAGCAAGAATTTTGCGACATCGAGCCATTGCTGACCATTATTGCCAAGTAGTGCCGGTTGCCGGGTCCGACATCAGCTCTCGTCAACGTCGGCGGTAGTCACGGTCTCCTCGGTGAGGCCCAACTCAATTTCGGTTCCGTCGCGAGCAATCGACGTATTCGTGAAGAGCTGTTTCGCCTCGCGCTCCAGCTCGTGCGCGTCGCGCGAATACCTGGCCGAGATGTGCGTCAAAACCAATCGCCGAACGCCGGCGCGTTGGGCGACCTCTGCCGCCTCGCGCGCAGTGCTATGGCCGGTTTCGACGGCACGCGCGCCCTCTTCATCGGCGAACGTCGCCTCGTGAATGAGTAGATCGGCGTCTACCGAAGCCGCAACCGTGGCTTCGCATGGCCGTGTATCGCCCGTAACCACAATCCGTCGCCCGCGACGACGCCCTCCGACAAGAACTGACGGTTCGATCACTCGGCCGTCGTCCAGTGTGATTGACTGACCTTTGTGGATGCTGCCCCAAAGCGGTCCTTCCGGGATTCCCAAGTGCCTTGCGAGCTCCGGATTAAAACGACCGAGCCGCTCTTCTTCGACCAGCGCGTATCCGATCGATGAACCGCCATGATG